>NZ_CDWRCK010000010.1:4944-33236 GCF_977927595.1 Frankia sp. CcWB3 | reverse complement strand
GCACCACACAACGGATCATGCAATCCGAAAATCACCATCAGATCCACGGCCAGCCTCGGGACATACTTCCCAAACAGGCCCTAGACCGCCTTCGGCTTCTTCGGGGCTGTTTCGGAGACGGCGTCGTGAACGAGGGTCTGGCGGTGCGGTGGCCGGCGTACTACGTCCGAGCCGTGCATCGTGTGCAACACGGGCGCGGACCAGGGACCGGCAGGCTGCCTAAAGATGCTGGTGAGAAGCCCAAGGCCTGCCCAAGGACGATCGGTACCACCCCTTGGTTGTACATATCAAGCGACGGAAGACGCGGCTAACCGGCGTCTACCTGAATCACGGATGGTGCGACTCCGGTCGATGGTGGGTGAGGAGGCACTACCGGGGCTGGGGTGAGCTGATGTCCATTTTGCGGATCTCCGTGGCGTGGACGGCGTAGATGAAAGGGCCTGCTTCGGTGCAGGCGGTCGTGATCGCGGGCAGGTTCGAGAGCAGCCACTGTGCCATCGCAGCACCCGGTAAGTCCTGCCGGGTTATGTAGAAGCATCGCGCGTGATGTGTCAGGACGGCTTCCTGTTCGGCGGGGCGGTAGCGGATACGCGCGTCCTTCATGAACACGACCCAGCCGAGGCGGGCCGTGTCCTCGATCCAGGTGACGTCCGCGATGTCCTCGTCCTGTGGGATGCCGTAGTGCTCGGCGAGCGTGATCAGCCGTAGCCCGGCGTCTCGGAGTAACCGGGGGACGGCGATGCGGCCGAGGCTGCGGTCGATGAAGACGTGCGGAAGCCCGGCAGGGTGGCGATCTGTCGAGTCATCAGGCGGCGATTTTGCTTGCGACACGGACGGCGCCTTCAAGATCAGAGAGAGGCACGCCGAATTCCTCCGCCACCTCGGCGAGTGCTTCGCCGGCGTGGAAGCGGCCCAGGGCGTCTTCGACGCGGGCGCCGCCGTGAGTGAAGATCGGCTGGCCGAAGCCACGGTGGGGATCGACGATGACGGAGCCGGGCTCGTACCGCGGTAGCCGGATGAGCCGGGGGTAGCCGTCCGAGGCGAACTCCACCAGCCGGAGGTAGGACTCGACGATCTCCCCGAACACCCGCTGCCCGTTGCGCACCACGACTAGTTCCCGGGCTCCACGTGCTTCGGGCGTGTCGCCCTGCCTCTCGGCGAAGTCGTAGAGAACCTCGGCACCGTCGGTGTACAGGGCGCGTGAGGCGAGGACGTGCTCGATCCCCAACTGCTCGGACAGGAGGGCCAACGCGGGGCGGATCCGCTGTAGCGGCACTCCAGCGGCTCGGATGGCTGCCAGGATCATCCCCTCGGCAAGCCCGATGAACGGCACGACGGCCGTGCCATGGCGCTGACGGGGCAGCACGGTGACGATCGGCTCACCATGGACCGGGGCGTGGCCCGGTGCGTGCCTGGTGTAGCCGTAGGCCCAGGTCGCGAAGGTCGACGTCGGCACGCCCAGGTGCCGGCCCGCCTCGGCGACGCTGTACAGGGGCAGGTCGAAACGGCCGCGATCCTGAATCATCGCGCCTCCTCTCAAGCCTGCTGGATCCGAAGGTCCTGCCGCGCAACACCATGATCATAGCCCCTTGCTGGCTCGACGACGCCGGGGAGGAGGCCACGGCGAGCCGTGCTACCGCAGTTTCTCTGGAGCTGGATCGGGTCGGTGACGGTCCGGCGGTGCGGTGGTCGGTGTACGGCGTCCGAGCCGTGCGGCATGTGCAACTCGGGTGCGGACCAGGGACCGGTCCGATTGCCCAAAGACGCTGGTCAGAAGCCTGGAGTCTCTGCGAATACGACTGGGTCGTTGTCGACATAGAGAATCCGTGACTCGGGTGCGACCCCTTGGGCGACCTCATGCAGATTCGGGGGTGGCAGTCCCGTTTCGATGCCCAGGAACTGTCGGATGCCGTGTTCCGCCGCCAGTAGGCGGGCCACTCAGGCCCGCGTGTGCCCCCGAGCGGAACGGGAGCACCTGGGTCGTGATCCCGGGACGGCGGGACACGTCGATCAGGTGGGCGAGTTGGGCGCGCGCCACCTCGGGTCCGCCGACCATGCGGCGCACTGCGGCTTCGTCAAGGATCGCCCAGAGCTGCGGTGGCGGATCGGTGGTCAAGATGGGGTTCTTCCGTTCGACGACCGCCGGCCCGGTGAGCTCGGAGCAGTCGAAATGATCATTGGCTGGAGTGGGTCGTGTGGGCGGCGCACCGGGCACCATCAGGGCAAGCACCATCAGGGCAAGCAGCACCAGGGCAACGTCGTCGTCTTCCTTGTAGCCCTTGCTGTAGTCCTCGCTCATCGAGATCGGGCCGACCGGCGGTGGATCGCCGAACGCCGGGGCCTGGGAGGGGTCGGGGCCTGGGAGGGACAGCGGCCGACCGACGGCCGCAGGTGTCCGGGGGAGGACCGGGCGCACGAGCCGCCGTCGGTGGGCGGCCGGGGCAGACCCCCGTCCACCGGCGGCTTCCAGCGGTGGCTTCCAGCGATGGTGGCGGGTCGGTCAACAACGGACCACGGACCGCGGAGGGGGACGCGGCGTGCTACCGGACACGTGGAGCGCGGGAGGCGGGGCCGACCTGCGAGGATCGTGGGCATGGTGGTTCCGTCTGCCGCGCCGGCATCCGAGGAGCTGTTCCGGCGCGCCGAGCGTGTTGTTCCTGGTGGGGTCAATTCTCCGGTCCGAGCCTTCCGTGCCGTCGGCGGCACGCCGCGCTTCATGGTGGCGGGCAACGGCCCCTATCTGACCGATGCGGACGGGCGTACCTACGTCGACCTGGTGTGCTCGTGGGGGCCGATGATCCTCGGCCATGCCCATCCGGCCGTCGTCGAGGCGGTGTCGCGCGCCGTCTCGGCCGGCACCAGCTTCGGCACCCCCACTCCGGGGGAGGTGGAGCTCGCGGAGCTGATCGTCGACCGGGTCGGCCCGGTCGAGAAGGTACGCCTGGTCAACTCCGGCACCGAGGCGACGATGAGCGCCGTGCGGCTGGCCCGGGGTTTCACCGGCCGGTCGAGCATCATCAAGTTCGCCGGCTGCTACCACGGGCACGTCGACGCGCTGCTCGCCTCCGCCGGTTCCGGAGTGGCGACCCTCGGGTTGCCGGACACCCCGGGAGTCACCGGCGCCGCCACCGCGGACACCATCGTCCTGCCCTACAACGATCTCGCGCTGGTCGAGGCGGTCTTCGCCGAGCGCGGTGAGACGATCGCGGCGGTCATCACGGAGGCCGCCGCCGCCAACATGGGGGTCGTCCCGCCGCTGCCCGGCTTCAACGCCGGGTTGCGCCGGCTGTGCGACATCCACGGCGCGCTGCTCATCCTCGACGAGGTGATGACCGGGTTCCGCATCTCACGCGCCGGCTGGTGGGGCAATGAGGGGGCGATCGAGGACTGGTCGCCGGACCTGTTCACCTTCGGCAAGGTGATGGGCGGCGGGCTGCCCGCGGCGGCCTTCGGCGGGCGGGCGGACGTGATGGCCAGGCTCGCACCCGCCGGCCCGGTGTACCAGGCGGGCACGTTGTCGGGTAACCCGATCGCCGTCGCCGCCGGACTCGCCACTCTGCGGGCCTGCACCGACGAGGTCTACGCCACTGTCGACACCCGCGCCGCCGACGTGGCCGGGATCGTCTCGACCGCGTTGACCGAGGAGGGCGTGGCCCACCTGCCGAGCAGCGCCGGATCGCTGTTCAGCTTCTTCTTCACCGACGCCGCCACCGTGGTCGACTACGCCGGTGCCCAGGCGCAGAACACCGCCCGGTACGCGGCGTTCTTCCACAGCATGCTCGACGCCGGGATCTACCTGCCGCCGTCGGCGTTCGAGGCGTGGTTCGTCTCGGCCGCGCATGACGACGAGACGGTGGAGCGGATCGCCGCGGCGGCGCCGGCGGCCGCACGTGCCGCCGCGGCGGTACCCGAACCGGTGACCGTCTCCGCCTCTCCCGAGGGGCGGGCATGACGGAGCCGGCTCCGTTGACCCGGGTGCATCTGGTCCGCCACGGCGAGGTCTTCAACCCGGAGAAGATCCTCTACGGCCGGCTGCCGGGGTTCCGGTTGTCCGACAAGGGCCAGCAGCAGGCGAAAGTCACCGCGGAGTTCCTTGCGGAGCTGGACGTCGCGGCCGTGGTCGCGAGTCCGCTGGATCGTGCTCAGCAGACCGCCGCGCCCATCGCCACGGCGCACGCGCTCGCCGTCCAGGCCGACCCGCGGCTGATCGAAAGCCGCAACGCCTTCGAGGGCAGAACGTTCGAGGCCGGCCCGGCGGTGGTCCGCTACCCCGCCCTGTGGCGCCTGCTGCTCAATCCGTTCCGCCCATCCTGGGGCGAACCGTACGACGAGATCGCCGCGCGGATGCTCGTGGCCGTCGCGGAATGGCGCGATGCCCACCCCGGTCGGCATGTCGTGCTCGTCAGCCATCAGCTTCCGGTCTGGACGGCTCGGCGTGCCCTGGAGGGGGTGCCCCTCTGGCACCGTCCCGACCGGCGGCAGTGTGGGCTGGCGAGCGTCACCACGGCCGTCTACCGGGAGTCCGAGCTCGTCGGCGTCCAGTATGCGGAGCCGAACGGGCTGACCGCGAACACGCCTGGATCGGTCGGCGCCTGACGAACTCCACCGGTCCCGAGTCACCGGCGCCGGCCGTCGCTGTCCCGCCCGTCGTCGCTGTCCCGCCCGCCCTCGCGTCCCTGCGGGCCGTGCTGCCGTTCCTGCGCTGCCCCGTGTGCGGCGACGCGCTGCACCGGGCGGACAGATCCCTGCGCTGTCCCGCCGGGCACGACTTCGACGTCGGCCGCAGCGGCTATGCCAACCTGCGCACCGGCCGGACTCGGCGGGTCGTCGGCGACACCGCCGTCATGGTCGCCGCGCGGGAGTCCTTCCTCGGTGGTGGCCACTACGGGCCGCTCACCGCCCGACTGGCCCAGATCGCGCATCCCGTCCCCGGGGGGTCATCCGGGCTATCCGGGTCGCCCGGTCGGGTGATCCTCGACATCGGTGCCGGGACCGGGCACCATCTGGCCGGCGTGGTCGGTGCGCGGCCGGACGCGGTCGGCATCGCCGTCGACGTCTCGAAGTACGCCCTGCGTCGCGCGGCGCGTGCCCATCCCCGGATCGGCGCGGTCTCCTTCGACGTCGCCGCCCCCTGGCCGGTGGCCGACCACGCCGTCGCCGTGCTCCTCGACGTCTTCGCGCCGCGCAACTTGGCCCAGATGCACCGGGTGCTGCGCCCCGACGGGCTGCTCATCGTCGTCACCCCCGGACCGGGCCATCTCGCCGAGCTGCACGGCCCGCTCGGACTCGTCGGGATACAGGCGGGCAAGAGCGACCGGCTCGACGAACGAACCACCGGACGGTTCGAGCCGATCATCGTCGAGCGCGTCGACGTTCCGCTCACGCTGAACACCGACCAGGTCGTCGACCTGGCTCTGATGGGCCCGACCGGCCATCATCGTGCGCCCGACCAGCTGCGCCGGCGGGCCGAAACCGCCTTCCCCGGGAGTGCCCCCGTTACGGCCCGTTTTCAGATCCGCGGTTACCGTCCGCTCCCGGTCCCGCCGGTGGCCGGCGGCCGGTGACGTCGGCGGAACGGTGCCTGCACGGCGACAGAACGGTGCCCGCCTGGCATGGAGCCCACAGGTGTCCTTTGTCGAGAAGCCCATGCGCGTCTCGCGGCCCCGCCACCTACCCTGAGTTGAGTTCTACAGTTGGTCGTAGACAGGTTCCCGGGTGGGAAGGGGCAGGGCACATACTGGTTCGCGTGGCGGAGAAGGGATGGCGGTCCGCGTCGGATGACAGTTCGGGCACGCTGGTGACAGGCATTGCCCCGATGCGGCGGATGCGCCGGGCCCGGTCGGCCCGCCGTGTCCGCCGGGCGGGACGCGTCGCCCCGGCCGCCGTGGCGCTCGTGGCGGCCGGGCTGCTGGCCGCCTGCTCCCCCGGGGCGAACTCGGTCGATGCCACCGGTGGCGGGGGCTACGGCTTCGTCCAGCAGGCGGCCGGGCAGGGCTTCGCCGCTCCCGGAAACCGGCATCCCGCACCCCCCCTGTCCGGTAAGACCCTCGACGGGACCTCCCTCGACCTCGCGTCCTACCGAGGGAAGATCGTTGTGATCAATTTCTGGGCCTCGTGGTGCGCTCCCTGCCGCGCGGAGACGCCAGGCCTGGTCCAGCTGTCCAAGGACAACCCCACGGTGGCGTTCCTCGGTGTCAACGAGAAGGACACCGTCTCCGGCGCGAAGGCCTTCGCGCGGGACTACGGCAAGTCCTACCCGAGCATCGTCGACAAGCTGGGCACCCTCGCCGCGGGCTGGCCGGTCGCTCCCGGCCTCCCGTCGACGTTCGTGCTTGACCAGAACGGGCGGATCGCGGCCCGGTTCACCGGTGGTGTGCTGCCCGACGACCTGAAGCCCGTGCTGAGCCGTCTGTGGGCCGAGGCGTGAGCGGGCGCCGTTCGCCCGGGGCGGAGAACCCGCGGTGAGCGTGGTCGGGCTCATCACCGACGGGCCGGTCCTGCTCGCCGCGCCGGTCGCCGCCGCCGCGGGACTGCTCTCCTTTCTCTCCCCCTGCATCCTTCCGCTGGTGCCGGGCTATCTCAGCTTCGTCACCGGCCTGTCCGGGGCGGAGCTTCAGGATCGTTCGAGGCGAGCTGCCGCCACCCCGGGGGGGCCGCCGGGCCGGGCACCGGCGGTGCCGGAGGTGTCCGTAGCGGTGTCGGCGGTGCCGGGCATGGCGGTGGCCGGCGGGGCTGTGGTGGCCGGCGGGGCGGCGGTCTCCGGTGGCGGGGCGATCTCTGGTGACCTCGCCCGGGACGACGAGGGGACCGGGTCGCCCGGGCCGCGGCTGTACCGGCTGCGCGCGGGTGGGCGGGTCGCCGCGGGCACGGGTCTGTTCGTGCTCGGCTTCACCGCGGTCTTCGTGTCCTACGGCGCGGCCTTCGGCGGGCTCGGGCAGTGGCTCACCCGCCATCAGGTTGGCGTCAGCCAGGTTCTCGGGGTTGTCACTATCGTGATGGGACTCGCGTTCGCCGGCGTGTTCTCCCGGCTGTCCTGGGCGAACAGGGAATGGCGCATCCACCGGTTGCCGGCGCCCGGCCTGCTCGGCGCGCCCGTGCTGGGGGTGCTCTTCGGGATCGGCTGGACACCTTGCCTCGGCCCGACGTTGTCGGCCGTCCTGGGTCTGGCGGTGACGAGCGCGACGGCGCAGCGGGGAGCGTTCCTCTCCGCGGTGTACTGCCTCGGGCTCGGGCTGCCGTTCCTCGCCGTCGGACTGGCTTTCCGACGTGCCGTCGGCGCCCTGCGGGTGCTGCGACGGCATACCCGCATCCTGACCCTGCTCGGCGGCATGCTGCTCGTCACGGTCGGCGTGCTTCAACTCACGGGGGAATGGGCCGACCTGGTTGCGAACCTACGGCCCTACGCCCCCGGCTTCTCGGAGACGCCGCTGTGACCTCCTCAACCCGTTCGAACGCCCGGCTCGCGCCTGCGTCCGGAGCCGCCGATCCCGCGCCACTCGCCGCCGGGTCCGTCGACGTCGAACCCGGCGACACCGTCGAGGCCGAGTCCGGCCTCGAGAAGTCCGGCCTCGAGTCCGCGGGATTCGACTCCGGCGTGGCGGCCAGCTCGCGCCGCCTGCCCGAGGGGCATGCCGACGCCCGCGTCGCCGCCCCCGAGGCGTTCGACCCGCCGGACAGCGCGGCCGGTCCGTCGCCCAGCGACCCCGGCGACCCCGGCGCGCCGACCGACGGACCGGGGCGCGCCCCCGGCGCCGGTGGCCGGTTCACCCGGCATCCGGCCCTTGCCCTCGCCGTCCGGTCCTGGCGCCAGCTCACCAGCATGCGCACCGCGTTGCTGCTGCTGTTCCTGCTGGCCCTGGCCGCCGTGCCCGGATCGCTGCTGCCGCAACGCGCCATCAACCCGATGCGGGTGGAGCAGTACCTCGCCGACCACCCCACCCTCGGTCCGCTGCTCGACTGGTTCTCCGGGTTCGACGTCTTCGCCGCGTCCTGGTTCGCGGCGATCTACCTGCTGCTGTTCATCTCCCTGATCGGCTGCCTGTCGTCCCGGATCCGCTGGCATGCCAGGGCGCTGTTCACCGCGCCGCCGAAGGCCCCGGCCCGGCCCGGCCGGCTGCCCGGCGGCAGCGTCTGGACGAGTCCGATGGAGCCCGGCGACGCGATGGCGGCCGCCCGGCAGGCGCTGCGCCGACGGCGCTTCCGGGTCACGGCCACGGCTGGCGAGGCCCGCGACGCGAAGGGGCCCGCCGACCACTCCGTCGCCGCGGAGAAGGGGTACCTGCGCGAGACCGGTAACCTCGTCTTCCACATTGCCCTGGTGGGGCTGCTCGCCGCGGTGGGCTTCGGTTCCTGGTACGGATACTCCGGGACCGTGCTCGTCGTCTCCGGGAGTGGATTCGCGAATACGATCATCTCCTATGACCAGTTCAACGCTGGTCAGCGCGTCGACACCGCGAAGCTGCGCCCGTTCTCGCTCACGCTGGACCGGTTCAACGCCACGTTCCAGCCGAGCGGCCAGCCGTCCGACTTCCGCGCCGACGTCACGTATGCCGCCGCGCTGAACGCCCCGACCCGCAAGGCGACCATCCGCGTCAACCATCCGCTGGTGATCGGCAATGCCAAGATTTACCTCATCGGGCATGGATTCGCCCCGCACTTTGTGCTTCGCGACGCCGCGCGCAAGGTCGTCTGGGAGTCGAACGTGCCGTGTACCCCGCGGGACGGCATGTTCACCTCAACCTGCACCGTCAAGATCCCCGACACCGGACTGCCCGCGCTGGGCGTCCGCAAGGAGCCCCAGCAGCTGGCCTTCAGCGGCGTGTTCACGCCGACCACCCGCCTCGACCCGACCCAGGGATACGTCTCCGTGTTCCCCGCGGCCCGCGCGCCCGGTCTGACGATCACGGGGTTCGTCGGCAACCTCCATCTCAACGAGGGCATTCCACAGAACGTCTACACGGTCGACACCCGCGACATGCGCCAGATCACGATGACGGGCCCGGCGGGCAGCGAGCGCACCGCGCAGGTCCTGGCCCTCGACAACCCGCGGCAGCGCACCCTTACCGGGCTGTCCGGCGGGATGAGCCTCGAGGCCGACAGCGTGGCCGAGTTCGCCACCTTCCAGGTCAAGTCCGACCCGTTCAAGGGCGAGGCGTTGCTCTTCGCGGTCCTCATCATCGTCGGGCTGATCGCGAGTCTCCGGGTGCGCCGCCGCCGGGTTTGGGTGCGGGCCCGGCCGGCGGCCGCCGGTGGGTGCACGGTGGAGATCGGCGGGCTGTCCCGCTCCGACGCCGACGGGTTCGCCGTCGAGTTGGCCCAGCTCACGACCCTGGTCCGCGAGGCCACCGGGCTTGCCGGCACCGACCGGTCCGTGCCGACCGCCTCGGAATCGAGCGGCGCCGAACCCGCCAGTACCGAACCCGCCAGTACCGAACCGGGCAGCACCGAACCGAGTAGCACCGAACCGGGTGGCACCGCAGCCGGCGATGCCGTGTCGAGCGCCAGCGAGCGGGAGCACTGATGGCGGTCAACGAGGGCGTAGCCAGCCTTTCCGATCATCTGTTTGGCAGCGGCGAGGCGGTGTACGCCACGGCGATGCTCGGCTATGCGGCCGAGTTCGCGTTCAGCCGGCTCGGCCTGCGCCACGATGCGGTTCAGGAGGCGGCGGCCGTCCCGGCACGGCAGGGGGCCGGGCGGCCGGCGGCGCTGATCGGAGCGGCGGCCGGCCCGACCGACGGGGCCGCGACCCCGATCGACCCGTCCGACCCCGCCGCCGTGGCCCTCGCGGCGGCCCGGGCCCGGGAGAGCGAAGCTGTCCGGCGGCGGGCGAACGCCGCGCACACGCTGGCCGCCGGTAACGACGGCGACGTGGCGGTTCCCGCGCGTGCCCGGCGGATCGGGCGGATCGCCGTCGCGCTGACGGTCGTCGGCTGGACGCTGCACCTGGGGTCCGTCATCACTCGTGGCCTCGCGGCGGAGCGGGTGCCCTGGGGCAACATGTACGAGTTCTCGTCGATGATCTGTCTGATCGCGGTCACGACGTTTCTCGGCCTGATGATCCGGCAGCCGGTCCGGTGGCTGGGCGTCTTCGTCATGCTGCCGGTCGTGCTCTCGCTCGGTTTCGCCGGCACCGTGCTCTATGTCGCCGCGGGACCGCTGGTGCCCGCGCTCAACTCGTACTGGCTCAAGATCCATGTGGTCGGTGCGATCGTCGCCAGCGGGGTATTCCTGGTCTCCGCCGTGACCACGGTGTTGTTCCTCATCAAGGAGCGTTGGGAAAACCGGCTGGCCGAGGTCGCGGCCGGACAGGCTGACGCGAGCCGGGCCATGCAGCGCCGGGGCGGCATCGTCATGCGCCTGCCGTCGTCAACGGCGCTCGACACACTGTCCTACCGGGTCATCGCGTTCGCGTTCCCGATCTGGACCTTCGCGATCATTGCCGGGGCGATCTGGGCGGAGGCGGCATGGGGCCGCTACTGGGGGTGGGACCCCAAGGAGACGTGGTCGTTCATCACCTGGGTCTGCTACGCCGCCTACCTGCACGCCCGCGCGACGGCTGGATGGCGTGGGCGGCGGGCCGCGACGATCTCGTTGCTGGCCTTCAGCGCCCTGTTCGTGGACTACTATCTGGTGAATCTGATCATCTCGGGGCTGCACTCCTACGCCGGCATCTGACCCTCCCCGCGGCTGCTGGTCCCTGGTCCCGGTCTGGCCCCGTCGGGGAGAACGGGCGGGTTACCTGCAGCCTGCGGAGAACACCCCGCTCGGCCGCGTACCGGAACGACGGACCGCCGCTCGTCTCGGTGCGCGGAGCCGGTCAGCCGCGGGCTCGTGCCCCTGGATCCCCCGCGTCCAGGCGGCTCAGCCGTGGGACGACGACGGCGGCGGTCCGGCCTCGCCCTTGCGGATCCGGGCGGACAGTTCCCGCATGAAGTCCGGGTCGTCGTCGGGACCCTTCGGCCGGACGGCGGCCCGGCGGGTGCCCGTCCGTGCGCTGTACCGGTTGAAGCCGCCATCACGCCGGCTGTCGACGCCCCAGGACGATCGTTGCCCGAAGGCCGGGTGGTCGGAGACCGGCCGGCGCAGCGGTCGCTCGCCGGCGCTGTTCGCGCGAGGCCGACCGAAGAAGAACCATCCGGCGGTGCCGAAGATACCAAGGAAGATCACTGCTACGATCCACGCGAGTTTGGGCATGATCCGAACCTCCTCGGGGGGTGTCCCGAAGACATCGATGATCGCGTAAGCCCAAACACCAATGATCACAAACGTCAGCGCGAGGCCCAGCACCGGCCGGTCGCTCCTTCCTGCTTTTCTTGATCGTTATGCTCGTCGTGACCTGTCAGGTATGGAACATCCGATCCGCGGGCATCTAATCCCGACCCGTGGCGAAATCCCCGACCCGTGGCGACGTCACGGACGGGTGGCGTCACGGACGGGCGACCCCACCAGATGGGTCAGGCGAGCACGTACCGTCCGCTATGGCCTGCGGCGGACGTACATGTCGTGGTGATGGCCGGCCCGTGTACCTCTAGTGTGCCTTCCGCGCCGACTCCTCGTCCCTCCGGTCCGTTATCCGACGCGGTCGTGCCCGTGGCGTGACGTGTTGAACTGGGATCGTGACCACTTGTGGGCGGTCGGGCATCCACCCGTGGCGACTGCGAGGATGGAGGTCATGGCCTGGGCGGATCTGCGTGCGTTCCTTGCTCATCTCGAAAGGCGGAAGGATCTGCGCCGCGTCACCGTACCCGTCGACCCGCGTCTCGAGGTCACCGAGATCGTGACCCGGGTGGTACGGGAGCGCGGGCCGGCTCTGCTGTTCGAGTCCCCGGCCGGCGCCGACATGCCGCTGGCGATCAACGTGTTCGGCACCGAGGAGCGGATGGCTGCCGCGCTCGGCGTCGAGGCGCTGGACGACATCGGTGAACGGCTCGGCGCGCTGCTGCGCCCGCAGCTGCCGATCGGCCTGTCCGGGTTGCGCGAGGCGTTCGGCAAGGCGGCGTCGCTCGCCTCGATCCCGCCCCGCCGGGTCCGGACCGCGCCCTGCCAGGACGTCATTCTCAAGGGTCCGGACGTCGACCTGTTCCGGCTGCCGGGGGTGCACGCCTGGCCGAACGACGGCGGGGCCTTCCTCAACCTCGGTCTGACGCACACGAAGCACCCCGAGACCGGGGCGCGCAACCTCGGGATGTACCGGTTGCAACGCCACGACGCACGCACCGTCGGCATGCACTGGCAGATCCACAAGGACTCCAACGCGCATCACGCGGTCGCCGAGCGGCGTGGGGAGCGGCTGCCGGTCGCGATCGCGTTCGGGTGCGACCCGGCGGTCACCTACGCCGCGTCCGCGCCACTGCCCACCGACCTCGACGAGTACCTGTTCGCCGGTTACCTGCGCGGCGAGCGGGTGGAGATGATCGACTGCCTCTCCGTCCCGCTGCGGGTGCCCGCGAACGCACAAGTGGTGCTCGAGGGCTGGCTCGAGCCGGGGGAGCGGCTGCCCGAGGGGCCGTTCGGCGACCACACCGGCTTCTACACCCCCGTCGAACCGTTCCCGGCGCTGCACGTCGACGTGATGACGACGCAGCGTGACCCGGTGTTCCAGACGATCGTGGTCGGTCGGCCGCCGCAGGAGGACGGTCCGATGGGCAAGGCCACCGAACGGATCTTCCTGCCGCTGGTCAGGATGATGATCCCCGAGATCGTCGATTATGACCTGCCTGAGGCGGGGGTGTTCCACAACTGCTGCATCGTCTCCATCGAGAAGCGTTATCCGAAGCACGCGCAGAAGGTGATGAACGCGGTCTGGGGGGCCGGGCTGCTGTCGTTGTCGAAGCTGATCGTGGTCGTCGACGCCGACTGCGACGTGCACGACTACCACGAGGTCGCCTGGCGCGCCTTCGGCAACGTCGACTATGCCCACGACCTGATCACGACCATCGGGCCGGTGGACCATCTCGACCACGCCGCCTACGAGCAGTTCTGGGGCGGCAAGGTTGGTGTGGACGCGACCCGCAAGCTACCGAGCGAGGGTTACCGGCGCAACGGCGGCTGGCCGGAGGAGATCGTCATGGACGAGGCGGTCCGCGAACGGGTCACCCGCCGATGGAAGGAGTATGGACTGTGACCGTCCTCCGTTTTCCTTGCCTATCCAGAGGGACAAAAAGGACGCTAGGGCCTCTGGATAGGCAAGGAACAAGGAGTGGTGATTGCGGTGAGTGACGCCGCGTGGGTGCCGGGCGCGTCGGAGCCGGTCGGGCGAGGGTCGGGAGCCGGCCCGGGACACGCCGCCGGCCGGGTACGGGCGTTCCTGCGGCTCGTCGTCATCGAGCACTCGGTCTTCGCGCTGCCGTTCGCCTACATCGCGGCGCTCGCCGCCTCGTTCGCGGATTCCCGGTCGGTGCGCTGGTCGGACCTCGCCCTCGTCAGCGTGGCGATGGTCGCGGCCCGAACCTTCGCCATGGCCGCAAACCGGGTCATCGATCGCGCGATCGACGCCCGTAATCCGAGGACGGCGAACCGAGAGCTGGTCACCGGCGTGGTCTCGGTGCGCACGGCGGTCGTCGGCGCCGCGGTCGCGCTCGCCGTCTTCCTCACCGCCGCCGCGGCCCTGTCCTGGCTCTGCCTGCTGCTCGCGCCGGTCGCCGTCGCGCCGCTCGTCGTCTACCCCTACGCGAAACGGTTCACCGACTTCCCGCACGCCGTGCTCGGCATCGCCCAGGCGGTGGCCCCGGTCGGCGCGTGGATCGCGGTCACCGGCGAGTGGTCCTGGGCCGCACTGGTGCTCGGCCTCGCGGTCGGTAGCTGGATCGGCGGCTTCGACGTGATCTACGCCTGCCAGGATGCCGAGGTCGACCGGCGCATCGGCGTGCGTGCGGTGCCGGCCCGGTTCGGGGTGCGGGCCGCGCTCATTGGCTCCACGGTTACGCATATGATCACCTTTGCGTTGTTCATCGTCTACGGGCTGCTGGACAACGCTGGTGCGTGGTGGTGGGCCGGGCTCGTGCTGACGGCGGCGGCATTCTGCTATGAGCACGCCATTGTGTCCCCGAACGACCTGTCGCGGGTCAACCGGGCCTTCCTCACCGCGAACGGATTCGTCGGCATCGTCCTGTTCCTCTTCGCCGTCGTCGATCTCGCCAGCCGTGGCCTGGCCGTCTGAGCGTCGGATTCGTCATGGCCGATGTTTTCAGTGCCCCCGAGGAGGAGGCCGGACCGCGCCTGCCGTGGGTGGTCGGGGTGAGCGGCGCCAGTGGAACCCCCTACGCGGCCGCGGTGCTGCGTGGCCTGCTGGCCGCCCGGCTGCCAGTCGATCTGGTGCTGTCCCGCGCGGCCCGCCTGACCCTGCTCGATGAGACGGGCATCGCCTGGCGTGACTCCGCCTGGGCGAAAGCCCTGGTCACGTGGTTGTCCATGCCCCTGGGCGGGGTGTCATCTCCAGCGGGTGTGTCGGCGCGGCGGGCCGATCGTGACGCGCTGGCCGATACGGTGTCCACCCTCGTCGAGGTACATGCCCCGGGTGATCTGGGGGCGCCGACGAGCAGCGGTTCGTACCCGACCCGCGGGATGGTCGTCGTCCCGGCGAGCACGGCCTGCCTAGCCGGCATCACCCTGGGATTGTCCAAGGATCTGTTGCAGCGGTCGGCGGATGTCACGCTCAAGGAAGGCCGCCGTCTGATCGTCGTCCCGCGGGAGATGCCCTACACCCGCGCGACGCTGCGCCACATGTTGGACCTGCACGACGCCGGGGCGGTGGTGGCCGCGGCGAGCCCGGGATTTTACGCGGGCGTACGGACGGCCGGCGATCTCGTCGACTTCGTGGCCGGGCGGGTGCTCGACGCCGCCGACGTGCCGCACACGCTCTTCCGGCGTTGGACCGGCGAGCTCGGCGGCGCCCGCTGTGACCTGCCGGGCCGCCGTGACCTGGCGGACGTCGAGGCGGCGCCACCGGCCGGGTGACGCCTGTTCCCCCTGGCGCAGGCCCCGCCCGGACAGGCACAGTTGTCGGGAACGGGCCCCGACCGGGGCCGCGGTGCCGGCGGGATGAGGACGATATGGCCACGGGTGGGCGCGGACCGGCGAGGAACCGGGGCCGCGGAACCGGCGGGGTGGACGGGGCCACGGCACGCAGACCCGCCTCGGCGGGGGGGCCGCGGCGCCTCGGCGCGGCCGGGTCGTCCCACTCGCGCCGAGCGGCCCGCGCCGCAGGACGTGAACCTGCGTGCGCAACTGCCGTACTTCCTGACCCGCGTCGCCGCCCTCGCCGTGATCACCGTAATCCTGGTGACCGTGGGGCTGAACCTGCTGATGGCGCTGCTCATTGGGTTCGCCGTCGCCGGACTGCTGACCTGGCCGCTCGGGCGGATGCAGCGCAGGGCCGCACAGCGGGCCGCTCAGCGCCCGGATGCCGGGAACACCGGGAACGGCGGGAACACCGGGAACGGCGGGTAGCCGCGAGTAATCCGGATGCCCCGCCGGATCGCGGGGCGGCTGTGACCGGGTAGCTGTGCTCGCCTCCGAGGACGCCGAGAGCTGCGGGCTAGGCTAGAAGGCATGGATGCTGGGCTCAAGCGGGAGATCGAGGCCAAGGTTTCCGTCGGCGAGAGGCTGAGCCGTGCCGACGGGGAGGCGCTGTACGCCAGCGACGACCTCGTCTGGTTGGGCGGTCTCGCCCACGAGGTTCGTACCAGAAAGAACGGCGACAAGACCTTTTTCAACGTCAACCGGCATCTGAACCTGACGAACGTCTGCTCGGCGTCCTGCGCGTACTGCTCGTTCCAGCGCAAGCCCGGTGAGTCCGATGCTTACACCATGCGCATCGAGGAAGCTGTCCGGCTGGCGAAGGAGATGGAGCCGGCCGGGATCACCGAGCTGCACATCGTCAACGGTCTGCATCCGACGCTGCCCTGGCGCTACTATCCGCGCTCGCTGCGGGAGCTAGGCAAGGCGCTGCCCGGCGTCGCGTTGAAGGCGTTCACCGCTACCGAGATCCACTGGTTCGAGAAGATCAGCGGCCTGTCCGCCGACGAGATTCTCGACGAGCTCATCGATGCGGGACTCGAGTCGCTCACCGGCGGCGGTGCGGAGATCTTCGACTGGGAGGTCCGCCAGAAGATCGTCGGTCACGAGACGCACTGGGAGGATTGGTCGCGCATCCACCGGCTCGCCCACGCCAAGGGCCTGCGCACCCCGTGCACGATGCTGTACGGGCACATTGAGGAGCCCCGGCACCGGGTGGACCACGTGCTGCGGCTGCGTGAGCTGCAGGATTCCACGGGCGGGTTCACGGTCTTCATCCCGCTGCGCTTCCAGCACGACGCCGCCGGTGACCCGCGCAACCGGTTGATGAACCAGCCGATGGCGACGGGGGTCGAGGCGTTGAAGACGTTCGCCGTTTCCCGGCTGCTGTTCGACAACGTGGATCACATCAAGTGCTTCTGGGTGATGCACGGCCTCACCACGGCGCAGCTCGCGTTGAACTTCGGCGCTGACGACCTCGACGGTTCCGTTGTCGAGTACAAGATCACGCACGATGCGGACCGGTTCGGGACGCCGCACACCATGACCCGCGAGGATCTGCTCGCAATCATCCGCGACGCCGGCTTCCGCCCGGTCGAGCGGGACACCCGCTACCGGGAGATCCGTGTCTACGACGGTCCCGACCCGGCTCGGCGTGACGTCCCGACCTCGATCGACGCCTGACCGGTGGACCGGATGGGCACCGGGGACGGGCCGGGGCCGGCCCGCGGATCCGAGGAGTCGCCGGCGCCCGGGAGTCCCGGGCCTGTCCGGCCCCCCGGAGCGCCCGGCATCGGATCGATCTTTGTGCTTGCCTTCCTGGTGATCCTGTTTCCGGGGGTGGCCGGGTACGTGGTGCTCGACTGGATCGGTCTGCCGATCGGCGCCGCCGGCCTGCTGGGTCTGTTCGTCGTCTTCCTGGGGCTGGGCTTCTTCCCGACCGTGCTGCGCCGGCTTGGCTGGGTGCCGACGAAGAGACGGAGGACGTGATGGTGCAACCGCGTAGGCGGCTGGTTCCGTGGCTACAGCGGCTTCCGTGGCCACAGCGGGTTTCGTGGCCACAGGGGGCGATGCCTGACTCGCCGACCGGATCGGGCCAGGCGGGCGAGCGCGGCCTGCTTGGCATCAACCTGCGGTACTTCGCGGTACGCGTGCTGCTCTTCGGAGCGGTGCTGGCCGTGGTCCTGCTGCTGGGGGTGAGCGGGCTGCTGGCCTTCGCCCTGGCCGTGGTGTTCAGCGGGCTGCTCAGCTATCCCCTGGCGTTGCGCCAGCGCCGCGTGGTCATCGAGGTCATGGAGGAGCGCCGGGGCGGACGGCGTTGACCGGAGCCGGAGCGGACAACGATGGCGATACCCAGGCCCGTCCCCGGGTGGGGCACATCCAGTTTCTGAACTGCCTGCCGCTGTACTGGGGACTGGTCCACTCCGGTGCTCTGCTCGACATCGAGCTGACGAAGGACACCCCGGACCGGCTGAACGACGCGCTGGTCGCCGGCGATCTCGATATCGGTCCGATCAGCCTGGTGGAGTACCTCCGGCATGCCGACGAGCTCGTCGTGCTGTCCGACCTCGCGGTCGGCTCCGACGGTCCGGTCCTGTCCGTCGTGCTGGGCACGGCGGCGCCGCTCATGGAGATCCGGACCGTCGCGCTCGGCTCGACGTCCAGGACCAGCGTGCTGCTCGCCCGGATGTTGCTGGAGGATCGCTACGGCCTGCGACCGGAGTATGTGACGATGCCGCCGGACCTGCCGTCGATGTTGCGGGAGGCGGATGCCGCAGTGATCATCGGTGATGCCGCGCTACGGGCGACTTACGATGCCGAGCGGGGCGGTCCGGACCATCCTCTCCGGCTCGTCGATCTCGGTGCCGCCTGGCGGGAGTGGACCGGCCTGCCCATGGTGTTCGCCGTGTGGGCCGCCCGACGGTCCTTCGCCGAACGCCGTCCCGGGGTGGTCAAGGAGGTGCACGGCGCGTTCCGCTCCGGACTCGACCTGGCGCTGCGTGATGTGGACGAGGTCGCGGCGCGGGCGGCCCGTTTTGAGGTGTTCGACCCGGGCACGCTGGCCCGGTATTTCACCACTCTCGACTTTCGGCTCGGTGCGCGCCAGCAGGCGGGGATTATCGCCTTCGCCGGGCGTGCCGCGCGGCGAGGTGATGTTCCGGCGCTGCGCGCACTGCGTTTCGCGGACGTCTGACCGCCGCTCAGACCGGTGGTCGGAACGCGTGAGAGATACTGGTCGGCGGAATCGGAACCGCTCGGCGCGTACTCGCCGTGGCGAAGCGCGCGATACGTCCCTTTACCAGCGCGACCAACCGGGGCGGGGTGGCTCGCCCGCCCGGCGCGATCAGCATCTCGTCGAGCGTCTCGCCACCGGCGTCATCCCCGCCGGCCAGAGCATACCTTGGATCGCTGGGTTCGCCTGGCGGCCCGGACCGTGGGTCCGGTGGCACGGGGGCCCCGAGGCCGTCGCCGGACGCGATGCCGGGTTCGGTGCCGGGTTCGTTGCCCTCGCAGGCCTGCCGGGCGGCCGCGTCGATGAGGCTGTCGACCGCGAGGGTCCAGGCCCGTAGTCCTTCGTGACCGGTCAGCTCGGTGAACACCGCCGCCTCGAGGCAGCAGGTGCTGGCTCCCGCGAGCTCGTCCACGTCCAACAGGGAGATGGCGAGCAGCCCGGCCAGGTGACCCGCGAGCATGAACAGCCGGAACTGCTGGTGCGGCAGCATGGGCGTGTGCAGCAGGTTGTCGACGACGTTCTGCTGCTCCAGCACCTGGGCGGTGACGTCCTGTGGATCGAGCCGGTCGGCCTTGGCGATCAGATCGGCCACCAACCGATCGAGGTAGTCCAGTTCGGTGTCCGACCGGCGGTGGTCGAGCAGATCCGAAACCCGGCGGCGGGACTCCCGCTCCGGATCGGGCTGGCGACGCAGGCGTTCTGCCCGGGCGGCGACGGCTGCCTCACGCAGGTCGATGAGGGCGTCCCCGGCCTCCAGCGCCGCGTCGACTGCGGCGATCACCGGTCGGGAGGGGATGCCTCGGCTGGGCTGTTCGAGCTGACCGATGTACTGGCGGCTGTAGCCGGTGCGTCGGGCGAGCTCCTCCCGAGAGAGGACACGTTCACAGCGCCGCCGTCGGACCTCAGCGGGTAGCAGGTCTTCGGCGGTCGCTGCATCGTGCCGGCCTCGGCTCCGTTGCCGCATCTGTGACGTCCTTCCGCGTGGCAAGGTCCCGCCTCCCGAGGAGGGAAGCTCAGCAGCCGTGTGCTGTCTCTGCTCGCCCGCCTGACGGTCGCCCGCCCGATGGCCAGTAGAGAGTCACCGATAGTGATCAGATTACTCCAGGCCGCACCCTAGTAAACTAGAGGTCAAAAGTCCCATACACATCCAGTTTCACTGATTACTCTCAGTTGTCAAACGGCAGGCGAAGTCGATCGGCATCGCGCTTCGTGGTCGGCCGATCGATCGCCGTGTGGAAGTCGCCCGTCATACCGCACCTCCGTCGAGACATTATGCCGACCTTCTTGGGTTATTGTTGGGAAACGCGAGTGTTGCCACGGAAGTGTTGGCGGAAAGCGGCGGAATCGCCGAGGGCTCGTCCGGACGGGCTATTCCCGCATGGTGTGCTATCGCGGCCGCGTCCAGGCTGCGGTGCTTCGCGACGGTCTGCGGGTATCGGCCTGATGGCCAACGTGGGTCATCCTCGGAAACCATCCTGAATGACGATGCGCGGGGTCGGGCAGGGCGCGTACAAAAGAATGGTGGATACCGGCCGTTCGGTGGATGCCGACACCGTCGGGCTCGTCGGGGAGAAGGCCGTCGGCCTGGTCGGCGGTTCCGCTGTGGGCCGTGGTTCCGCTCCGGCGGAGCAGGTGCCTCCGCCTGGTCCACGGCGCGTAGTCGTCGTCGACGACGCGGACGGGGTGCGCGACCTATTGTGCCTGTTGCTGGAGACCGAACCCGACTTCGTGATCGTCGGCGCCGCGTCCAACGGCGCGGAGGCGATCGACGAGGTCGTCCGCACCGAGCCGGACCTCGTGCTGCTCGACCTGGCCATGCCGGTCCTCGACGGCATCGCCGCCCTGCCGCGGATCCGGCGGGTCGTGCCGCGGGCCACGGTGGTGATCTTCACGGGATTCTCCGAGGATGCGTTGCTCGACCAGGTGCTGGAACTCGGCGCGGACGGCCTGCTGGAGAAGGGGCTGGCCACCGGTCCGCTGGTGGAGCAGCTCCGGCGGCTGTGCGCCGCCCACCGGACGATCTGAGCGATCTCGTGACCGGCGGGATTGTTCATTTTCTCCGCTGCCATGACGGCCATGGCGGACGGTCTCGGGGCTGGTCGTCCGGTTTGTTGCAGTTTGGAGCAGGGCGGCGGGTCGAAGTAGGCCGGACAGTGCCCCGACTTGCCCATCAGCCGTACTTCTGTGGAAACATGGGCTCGTGACTACGTGCGCCCTCGCTGGTGGGGTGCCGGTTGGGCAGGCGTCAGGCCTTCCGCTTGACGTCTCCCGTCGGCGCCGGGCTGCGTCGTCCCCCGCGGTGCCGTGCCTGGTGATTGAGCCGATGCTCGTCGCCCGTCTGCACGTCGACCTGCTGCGGGTCTCCAGCGCCGGCTGTCGCCGCTCCCGCTGACGTCTCCGTTCGTGGCGCCCGCTGCCGGCGCCGCGACTTCCTTGCGCACCGAGAGATCTCATGACTTCTCCTGCTCGTCCTGCCCGGTCCGCGCGCCCGTCCCGACCCAAGGGAACGGGCCAGTGGGCGTTGGGATATTCCGAGCCGCTCAACGCGAACGAGCGGATGAAGAAGGACCAAGGCGGCCTGGAGGTGCGGGACCGCATCCTCAACCTCTACCCGCGTACCGGTTTCGACGGGATCGATCCCCAGGACCTGCGGGGCCGGTTCCGGTGGTGGGGTCTGTACACCCAGCGCCGGCAGGGGATCAGCGGCGGGCGGACGGCGATCCTCGAACCCGAGGAACTGGACGACTCCTACTTCATGCAGCGCATCCGACTCGACGGCGGCCGGATGACTTCGGATCAGCTCCGGGTGATCGCCGACGTCTCCACCCGCTACGGCCGGGACGTCGCCGATGTCACCGACCGGCAGAACATCCAACTCCACTGGATCCGGATCGAGGATGTGCCGGCGATCTGGGCGGCACTGGAGAACGCCGGCATGACCACCGCCGAGGCCTGTGGCGACACCCCCCGGGTGATCCTCGGTTGCCCGCTCGCCGGGGTCGACGGTGACGAGATCATCGATGGGAGCGAGGCGATCGACGAGGTCGTCCGCCGGTTCATCGGCGACCCTACGCTGGCCAACCTGCCCCGTAAGTTCAAAAGCGCCATCTCCGGCTGCGCCGACCACTGCACGTTGCACGAGATCAACGACATCGCGTTCGTCGGGGTCATCCATCCGGAACTGGGAGCCGGCTATGATCTGTGGGTCGGTGGCGGTCTGTCGACGAACCCGCGGCTCGGCGTGCGGCTGGGCGCGTTCGTGCCGCCGGCGCGGGTTGCCGAGGTCTGGCACGGCGTCGTGTCGCTGTTCCGAGACTACGGTTACCGCCGGCTGCGCACCCGCGCCCGGTTGAAGTTCCTGGTCGCGGACATGGGCGCCGAATGGGTGCGCGCGACCCTGGAGAAGGAGTACCTGGCTTCGGCGCTGCCTGACGGCCCGGCGCCGGCCCCGCCGCGCAGCGAGGGGCGCGACCACATCGGGGTGCACCGCCAGCGCGACGGCCGCAACGCCGTGGGGTTCGCACCGCGGGCGGGTCGGCTCAGCGGGACCACGCTGACCGCGGTGGCGGACCTCGCCGATCGGTTCGGGCAGGGCCGCATCCGCGCCACGACGACGCAGAAGCTCGTCATCCTCGATGTCGCCGACGCGGGCGTCGACGCGCTGGAGGCCGAACTCGGTGCGCTCGACCTGGTGGTCCGCCCAAGCGTGTTCCGGCGCGGCACGATGGCCTGCACCGGTATCGAGTTCTGCAAGCTGGCGATCGTCGAGACCAAGGGCCGGGCCCGCGACCTCATCGACGAGCTCGAACGCCGGCTGCCCGACTTCGACGAGCCGATCGGGATCAACGTCAACGGCTGCCCCAACGCCTGCGCCCGCTTCCAGGTCGCAGACATCGGGCTCAAGGGTTCCCTGGTACCGGACGACGCCACCGGTGAGATGGTCGAGGGCTTCCAGGTCCACCTCGGCGGGCACCTGGGTACCAGGTCGCGGCTGGGCCGCAAGTCGCGTGGTCTGAAGGTGACCGCCGACGGCCTCGTCGACTACGTCGTCGCGGTGCTGGAGACCTACCGGGCGGGCCGGACCGCGGGGGAGAGCTTCGCGGACTGGGCGGAGCGGGCCGACGAGGCCCAGCTGACGGCGCTCGGTGCCGCTGATGGCTAGCGGTGAGCGGGTGGTGCCCTTCTACTGCCCGTACTGCGGCGAGGAGGACATCGTCCCGGACACGCCGCCGGAGGGCTCCGGCGCGGGACCTGGCCACGGGTACTGGGCGTGCCGATCCTGCCTGCGGGGCTTCCGGCTGAGTCTGACGGCCCTCGCGGCCGCCGGAGCCGGGTTGCGTGACGACGAGGAGACGAGCTGATGGATGCCGCGTTGCAGGCCCGGGCGCTGCGGGCCGGGGACGATCTCGAGGGTGCGCCGGCGGAGGAGATCCTGCGCTGGGCGGTCGAGGAATTCGGGACGAAGCTGGCGATCGCCGCCTCAATGGCTGAGACGATCCTCGTGGACATGCTCGTCCGGATCCGGTCCGACGTCCCCGTGGTTTTCATCGACACTGGTTATCACTTCCCCGAGACCGTCGGTACCCGGGACGCGGTGGCCGGAATCTACGACCTGCCGATCATCAGCGCCCGTCCGCAGCTCACCGTCGTCGGCCAGGACGCCGTCTACGGTCAGGACCTCTACCGGACCGACCCGGACCTGTGCTGCCGGATGCGCAAGGTCGTTCCGCTGGATCGGGCCCTGGCTCCCTACCGTGCCTGGGCCGCGGGGTCGCGGCGGGCGGAGTCGCCCAGCCGGGCGAAGCTCCGGGTCGTCGACTGGGACGCCAGACGGGGCAAGGTGAAGATCCACCCGCTCGCGGCCTGGACCGACGAGGACGTCGAACGCTACATGGCCGAGCACGGCGTCATCGTCAACCCGCTCCTCTCCGACGGTTACGACTCGGTTGGCTGCTGGCCGTGCACCCGGCGGGGCGCCGGCCGGGAGGGCCGGTGGGCCGATTCGATCAAGACGGAGTGTGGTATCCACTGACCTCCTCGGGCCTGCCGGCTGCCAGTGTTCGAAGGCAACCGAGCAGGTACGGTGCACGCCGTGACGGACGGGCGAAGTGTGGGTGAGGTCTGGCTGGTCGGCGCGGGCCCGGGCGATCCCGGTCTGCTCACCGTTCGCGGCCGTGAGGTGCTGGCGAACGCGGACGTCGTGGTCACCGACCGGCTCGCCGCGGCCGTCCTCCTCGGCGCCGCCCCGGCCGGCGCCGAGATCATCCACGTGGGCAAGAGCCCGACCGCGCCGTCGTGGACCCAGGAGGAGATCAACGCGGTCCTCGTCGACCGGGCGCGCGCCGGTGCGCGCGTCGTCCGCCTCAAGGGCGGCGATCCCTACCTGCTCGGGCGAGGCAGCGAGGAGGCGCAGGCCTGCGCCGTGGCGGGGGTCGCGTGCACCGTCGTGCCCGGCGTTACCTCGGCGCTGGCCGTACCCGCCTGTGCCGGCATCCCGGTCACTCATCGTGGTCTCGCGCAGGAGGTTGCCATCGTCTCGGGGCACCTGCCACCCGGCCATCCGGAGTCGACGGTGGACTGGGCCGGTCTCGCGGCCTCCCGGGCGACCATCGTTATCCTGATGGGGGTGGCGCGTCTCATGGACATCACCGACGCGCTGCTCACCGGCGGTCGCCCCGGGGCGACGCCGGTCGCGGTCATCGAGCGCGGGGCGACCCCGGCGCAGCGGGTCCTGCGGACCACCCTGGACGCGCTGGCGATCGACGCGATCGCGGCCGGTGTGCGGTCTCCCGCGGTGATCGTGGTCGGAGAGGTCGCGGCGCGCCGGGACGCGCCGGTCTCGGAGGCGGGGCCGCTCGCCGGGATCCGGGTACTCGTGGCTCGTACCCGGCCGCGGCCGGGTCTGCTGGCTCGCCGGCTGCGGCAGCTGGGCGCGGATGCGGTCGAGACCGTTGTCGCCCGGCCCGCGCCGGTCGAGGACGCCGGTGCCGTGCTGGTGGCGGCGTTGCCGGGAGCGGATGGTCTGCTGCTGGCCGATGCGGACGAGGTCGCCGCCGTGGTGGCCCTGCTGCGTCGAGCCGGCACCGACGTGCGGGCGTTGGCCGGCCTGACTCTCGTCGCGGCCCGCGGGGACGCCGCGGAATCGCTTGACGGGCTGGGCCTCGCCTCGGTGCCCGTCGCCGAGCTGTCCATGGATCCGTCGTCGACCGGTCTCGCCGGTCCGACCGGCTCGTCGTGGGTGCTGATCGTCGGCGCGGCGGACCCGCCGGACGGGGTGTGTTCCCTGCGCCGGGTGCCGCTGCTTACCGACGTGACCGCCGAGCCGGATCCCCGGATCGCCGAGGAGCTCCGGCACGGCGACTTCGACGTCGCGGCCTTCGCGTCGTCCACCGCCGCCCGCAGCACCGCCGAGATCTACGGACCTCTCCCGCCCGATCTGCTCATCGCGGCGATGGGTCGACGCAGCGCGCTGGCCTGTGCGGTGGCGGGCATGCGGGTGGACATCGTGCCCACCGAACCCGGGGTCCATCCGCTCGCGGCCGCCGTCGCGGACTTCGTCGTCACCAGCCGGTCCACCGGCTCGCCGGATGGTTGATCTTCGGAGCGGCGGCCTCGGCTTCGCGGACCAGGAGACGCAGGGTGTCGTCGAGCCGCGCGCGGACCGCGTCGACGACGCTCGCGTGCAGCCCGAGCGGCTCCGACAGCACCCATCGGGTCGTCGGGTGCCGGCACCGGGCGTCGTCGAGTGCCGCCGGGATGTCTCGGCGGGTGTGATTGCCGTCGAACAGGAAGAACGGGTAGACGATGATCTCGGTGCATCCCGCGTCGGCCAGCGTGGCGTACCCGGTGGCGATGTCGGGCCGGGCGATTTCGAGGAAGGCGGCTTCGGCCGCCCCCCACGTCCATGGCGCGGCGGCATGGCCGGGATCGACCACATGGCCGGGATCGACCAGGAGCCGGTGGGCGAGCTCCCGAACCGTCGCGTTCGCCTCATCCCGCCGGGATCCGTGACCGATCACCAGTAGACCGCGCATGTTCCCAGTGTGCGCCGCGGGTCCGTCGGCGCCCGGTCGGGCGCCGACGGACAACGGCCACGCCTGTCGGTCACGCCCGCCGGGCGCTCAGCCGCCGGTGCCGTCGTCGGAGCTGTGCCCCGGGAAGATCTTTGCCGACGGGTCCACCACCGGCGCCGCGTTGTTGACCGCCGTCGCGGCCTCCCCGAAACCCGTCGCGATCAGGCGGACCTTCCCTGGGTACTCAGTGATGTCGCCGGCCGCGAAGATCCGTTCGACTCCGGTCGCCATCGTCGGGTCGACGACGATGTGCCGCTTGTCAATGGTCAGATTCCAGCGGGTCAGCGGTCCGAGGTCGGCGGTGAATCCGAGCGCGGCGACGACCGCCTGCGCGGGTCGGACATGTCGGTCGCCGGTGCGGGTCTGCACCAGTTCGACCTTCTCGATCCACTCCTCACCGTGGACCGTGGCGACCTCGGTGAAGGTCAGGATCTCGACGGAGGACGCCTCGACCCGCTCGGCTGTGGACATATGCGCCCGGAACCGGTCCCGACGGTGCACGAGGGTGACCGAGCGGGCGATCGGCTCCAGGGACAGCGCCCAGTCGAAGGCGCTGTCCCCGCCGCCGACCACGATGACGTCCTGGCCGGTGTGGACGTCGAGCTTGGGCACGAAGTAGACTAGGCCGCGGCCCAGATGCCCGGTGCCGGTGGGCAGCGGGCGGGGGGTGAAGGTGCCGAGACCGCCGGTGATGACGACGACCTTGGCGCGTACCCGAAGACCCTGGCTGCTGGTCACCACCACGGCGCCCGGCTCGTGGGTCAGCTCGGCGGCCTGCTGGCCCAGCAGGTAGGTGGGGGAGAACTGGTTCGCCTGGATCAACAGGGCGTCGATCAGTTCACGGCCCCGGACGGCCGGCAGGCCCGCGATATCGTAGATCATCTTCTCCGGGTACATCGCGGTGACCTGACCGCCGGCCTCGGGCAACGAGTCCATGAGCGCGACTGACAGGCCGCGGAATCCGGCGTAGTAGGCGCCGTAGAGGCCGGCCGGCCCGGCGCCGACGATCAGCATGTCGACGTCGGTGTCGACCGGGGACGTCCCCGACCGCACGGCGCCGGTGACGCTCGCCCTGGCCGCGGGGTCGGTCTCCGTGACCGCGTTCGCGGGCTGGTGCGCATCGGCGGACTGCGTGACCACGGGTGACTCCCTAAGCTTGGCGGCCGACCGGCGCTGTCGGGGCAGCCGGTCGGTAGCAGCGGATGTTCCCTCCCTCATCCTGCCGGAGACACGCCGCACCCGCCTTCATCCGCGGAATGGTGAGTCGTCGACCACCTGTGGTTGTCGTCGACTACCTGCGGTCCCCTCGGATACGGCTGGCGGGAACGACCGGATCCGCCGCGTCGGCTGGCGGACAACGCTCGACATCGATTTACTCGCGAAGGTTAGCGTTAGCGTGACTTCCGCGCCGTTGCGGATGCCCGTAGGGACTGGGCGACGACGGACTGTGGCGTGATGATGGGTTCGTCTCCCTGCACGGGGAGACAATTGCGGCACCGGTGACGGCTCCCAGGCCGGAACGGTACCTGGGCCGCGGCCGGAGGTATAACACGGGCGGGAGAACAGTGACGGAACGATCGGCGCGTCGGGTTTCGCCTAGTGGCGGATATCCGGCCGAGGCGCCGCATCCCGATGATCCGACCACGATCGGTGTTTACCAGGTCGTCGGTCGGCTGGGCGCGGGTGGGATGGGAACGGTGTTCCTCGCCCAGGACGCAGCCGAGAAGTTCGTTGCGATCAAGGTGATCAGGTCGGACCTCGCCGCCGACCCGGAGTTCCGGGCACGTTTCCGGGACGAGGTGGCGGCCGCTCGGCGGGTCGCGCCCTTCTGCACCGCCCAGGTCCTCGATGCCGATCCCGACGCGCGTCGTCCTTATCTGGTCACGGAGTACATCGACGGCGTCCGGCTTGATCAGGCCGTCACCGAGTCCGGTCCGCTGCCGCTGTCGACACTGCAGGGCGTGGCGGTCGGCGTGGCGTCCGCGCTCACCGCCATCCACCGGGCCGGCATCGTCCACCGGGATCTCAAACCGAGCAACGTCATGCTGTCGTACTCCGGCCCCCGGGTCATCGATTTCGGGATCGCCCGCGCGCTCGACATGACAAAGGGCCGCACCCAGACGGGTCTGGTCCTCGGCTCGGTCGGCTGGATGGCGCCCGAGCAGATGGAGGGCGCCGCGCTCGGCCCGGCGGTCGACGTCTTCGCCTGGGGACTGCTGATCGGTTACGCGGCCACCGGCGGTCACCCCTACGGCCACGGCACCTACCTGGAGATGTCGGAGAAGATCCTGACGGGTCAGCCGGACCTGCGGGCCATGCCGCCTGATCTCACGCCGATCGTCCGGTCCGCGCTCGCCCGCGACCCCCGGGACCGGCCCTCCACCGAGAACCTGCTGCTCACCCTGCTCGGCGAGCGCGGCCGGGCCGGTGACGCGCGAGACGCCGCGACCGCCCTGCTCGACGGGACCTGGCCACGGGGACGCAGTGCCGCCGCGGCTGGGGCGGTTGCGGCCGACGGGGCCGACGGGGCCGGTCGACCGGATCCGACCCACGTTGCGACCCCGTATGAACAGCGGCGCTGGTGGGAGAATGAGTCCCGGCCCCTCGGCGGCGATCGTTGGTGGAACGACTCAGCCCGCGACATGCCCCCGCCGGCCGGTCCGCCCATGCCGCCACCCGCGCTGGCACCGCCACCGGCCGCCGACCGCGCCGCGGCGGATTCGTCCAGTACGACGATGAGGCCGACGGGAACGGCCACCGATCGGGTTTCGACGATTCCGGCGAGAGGGGCCATCCGCCGCCGGCACCGGACGCCCGCCCGATGCACGGCGGCCAGCCCCGGGCGGATTCTCCGCCGGCCGGTCAGTCCTACCCGGACCAGTCCTACCCGGACCAGTCCTACCCGGGTCGGCCCTACGCCGGCCGTGCCGCGGAGGCGGCACCGTCCCCCAGGCGCCGGCACGGCCCCGCCC
>NZ_CDWRCK010000010.1:0-4709 GCF_977927595.1 Frankia sp. CcWB3 | reverse complement strand
CTACGCCGGCCGTGCCGCGGAGGCGGCACCGTCCCCCAGGCGCCGGCACGGCCCCGCCCCGTGGCCCAGCAGTGGCCCCCGTCGGTGCCCGCGGGTCCCGAGCCTGTCAGGGGGCGCGGTGCGCTCTCGCCGGAGCCACGGCCGGCCTCGGCCCCGTGGGTGGCCGAGGCACGCCCGGACCGGCGCGGACGCGCGCCGGCTCCCTACGCTGAACCGGCGCCGCGACCGCGTCCCTGGCGTCGGTTCCGGCTGTGGATCCCTTTCAAGCGCACGATTCCGTTCGTCCTTGTCGTCCTGCTGCTGCTCTATGCGGCGGACCAGATCGCCTTGATGGTCGACGAACAGCGCCAGCGGTTGTGGGACAAGGTCGTCACGTCGGTCAAGGACGACACCCGTGACCAGCTCGACAGTCTGTGGAACCGGGTGAGGGACACGTTCGGCGGCTCCTCGGGCGGGTCGTCGAACGGATGACCGGTAGGCGTAAACCCCTGCCCGGATAGGTACACCGTTATTATGGCCAGTTTCTCGAACAAGATCACGGATTTCCTGCACAGCCCGAAGACCAAGGAGATGGTCAACAAGGCCAAGGCCGCGGCCAACCGGCCGGAGAACCGGGCCAAGATCAAGCAGCTCCAGGCGAAGCTCACCAGCCGCGGCCACGGTCACCACGACGCCGGTCCCGCCAGCCCGGCCGGCTCCTCGACCGCCGGTTCCTCGACCGGTGGCTACACTGACGCCACCCACGGTGGCTCCAGCCCGGCGGACCCGGGGACGCGATCCGGACACTGACCGTTCATCCCCCGCGTCGCGCCGATGGCCCCGATGGCTACCCTGGGAGGATCGCCGAAGGTGATTCGACGGAGACCCCGTACGGTGCCCGATGCCAGGGGTCCCCGCGTCGCGCCGAAGGCGCTACGCGGGGAGGGCCGTATGGATGTCGATGGCGAGATTCCGGTGGGTCAGGGCGATGGTGAGATCCGGTCCGTGCTGGACCGGGCCGCAGCCGGCGGGCGTATCTCGGCGGAGGAGGCGCTGCTCCTCTACACAAGGGCGCCGCTGCACGCGCTCGGCGGTGCGGCGGACACGGTCCGTCGGCGCCGTTTCCCCGATGGCATCGCGACGTACATCATCGACCGGAACATCAACTACACGAATGTCTGCGTGACCGCCTGCCGGTTTTGCGCCTTCTACCGCGCTCCGAAGCATGCCGAGGGCTGGGTCCGCGACGTCGAGGATATCGTCGCCAAGTGCGGGGAGGCGGTCGAGCTCGGCGCCACGCAGATCATGCTGCAGGGCGGGCACCATCCCGACTTCGGCATCGAGTGGTATGAGCGCACCTTTGCCGCCATCAAGAAGGCATATCCCCAGTTGGCATTGCACTCGCTGGGCGCCAGCGAGGTTGTGCACATCGCCCGGACGTCCGAGCTGACCTTTCCCGAGGTCATTACCCGGCTGCGGGACGCGGGCCTGGACAGCTTCGCGGGCGCGGGAGCGGAGATCCTCACCGAACGGCCCCGGCAGGCGATCGCTCCGCTGAAGGAGTCCGGTCACGCCTGGCTGTCCGTGATGGAGACCGCTCACAACCTCGGCCTGGAATCCACCGCCACCTTCATGATGGGCACGGGGGAGACGAACGCCGAGCGCATCGAACACCTGACGATGATCCGGGACGTCCAGGACCGGACCGGCGGGTTCCGTTCGTTCATCCCCTGGACCTACCAGCCGGAGAACAACCATCTCGGCGGGCGCACCCAGGCGACGACCCTGGAGTACCTCCGCCTCGTCGCGGTCGCGCGGCTGTTCTTCGACAACATCACACATCTGCAGGGCTCCTGGCTGACCACCGGCAAGGAGGTCGGCCAGCTTACCCTGCACATGGGCGCCGACGACCTCGGCTCGGTGATGCTGGAGGAGAACGTCGTCTCCTCCGCCGGGGCGCGCCATCGCACCAACCGGGCGGAGCTGATCTCCCTGATCCGCGCGGCCGACCGCATTCCCGCGCAGCGCGACACCCGCTACCGGCACCTCGTCGTGCACCGCGACCCGGCGCAGGACCCGGTCGACGACCGGGTGGCCTCGCACTTCTCCTCCACCGCGCTGCCGCTCATCTCCGCGTAGCCGGGAGCACCATACAGTGACCGGGTGAGTGACCCCTCCGGATTCGCGGTTCCGTCCCCGACCGGGCCGAAGATCGAACTCCACGTCCATCTGGAGGGCACGGTCCGTCCCGCCACCCTGCTGGAGATGGCGCGCCGCAACTCCGAGGCGCTGCCCGCCCGCACGGTCGATGGCCTCGCGGACCTTTACCGCTTCCGCGACTTCGACCACTTCCTGAAGGCCTGGATCCTCACCACCCACGTGATGCGGACGGAGGCCGACTTCCGCCAGGTGGTCGTCGACTACGCCGCCGAGGCGGCCCGGGCGGGCGCTGTCTACCTGGAGGGCATCTTCTCGCCCTGGTTCCGGGTCCATCGGGGGGTCCGCGTCGAGGAGATCTTCCACGGTTACGCCGACGGGGCGATCGAGGCCAGGGAGCGCTACGGCGTCGAGGTGCGCCTCACCCCGGACATCGAGCGGGTGCTGCCAGTCGAGGCCGCGATGGAGGTGGCGCGGTGGGCGGTGCGGTTCGCCGATCGCGGTGTCGTCGGCATCGGGCTCGGCGGACCGGAGGTCGGTCATCCCCCCGAGCCGTTCGCGCCGGCGTTCGCCCTGGCCGCCGACGGCGGGCTCGCCGCGGTCCCGCACGCGGGGGAGACAGCGGGCCCGGTGTCCGTGCGGAGCGTGCTCGACGCGCTGGGAGCTAGGCGGATCCGGCATGGGATCCGGGCCGCCGAGGACCCCGCGCTGATGCGACGGCTGGTCGATCAGGGGATCGTGCTGGACGTCTGCCCGGTGTCCAACCTGCGGACCCGGTCGGTGGCGTCCCTCGACGATCATCCTCTGGCGGCGCTGCTGCGGGCCGGGGTCGCGTGCTCGCTCGCCACCGACGATCCCGCTATGTTCGGCACCGATCTGGAGACGGAGCACGCGGTCGCGGCGGGGCTCGGTGCCCGGGCCCGCGACCTGTACACCGCCGGGGTCGCGGGCGCGCTGTGCGACGAGCCGACCCGCGCGCGGCTGCGGCGGATCGGCGAGAGCACCGACTGGGACACCGTCGAGAGGGCCGCCCGCGACGCCTCGGCGGCGGCCTCGGCGCGGTTCGGCGGCGGGGAAGGGGCATGGTGAGTGAGGAAGGGGCATGGTGAGCAGAGCGGGACTCGACAAACGTCCGCGGGACGTCGCGTCGATGTTCGACGGGGTGGCCAACCGGTACGACCTGACCAACACCGTGCTCACCGGCGGGCTCGACCGGACCTGGCGGCGCGCCGCGGCGGACGCGCTGGACCTGCGGCCGGGCCTTCGGGTCCTCGACCTCGCCGCCGGGACGGCGACCTCGTCACGAGCCTTCGCGCTCGCCGGGACCGACGTGGTGGCCTGCGACTTCTCCCTGGGGATGCTGCGGGCCGGGCAGCGTCGGCTGGCGTCGCGGCCGTTGCCGGGGGAGGCCGGGCGGATCCTGCTGACCGCCGGGGACGGGCTGCGGCTGCCGTTCCGGGACGAGACCTTCGACCGGACGACGATCTCGTTCGGTCTGCGCAACGTCGCCGACACGCTCGGCTGCCTCACCGAGCTGCGCCGGGTGACCCGTCCGGGCGGGATGCTCGTGGTGTGCGAGTTCAGCCGCCCGGTCTGGGCGCCTTGGCGGACGGTCTACGTCGAGTACCTGATGCGGGCCCTGCCAGCCGTGGCCCGCGCGGTGAGCAACAGCCCGGGCTCGTACGTCTATCTCGCCGAGTCGATCCGGGCCTGGCCCGCCCAGGCGGAGCTGGCCGGCCTGCTGCGGGAAGCAGGCTGGTTCCGGGTCGGCTGGCGCAACCTCACCGGCGGCGTGGTGGCGCTGCACCGGGGTCGCGCCCCGGACTGACGGTGCTGGACCGGCCATGGTGCTGGACCGGCCGGCGCCACGGTCGGCGGGGTGGGCTCAGCCGGGAACATGCGAGTCGAACCAGGTCAGCATGCGTGACCAGGCGTCCTTCGCCGACGGGCCGTGGTAGGCGGCGGCGCGGGCGTCGTTGTGGAAGCCGTGTCCAGCCTGTGGGTAACGGACGATCTCGGTGGGCACAGACGCCTTCTGTGTCGCCGCCCGCAGGTCCTCCACCTCCGAAGTGGGGATGCTCGGATCCTGGTCGCCGTACAGACCGAGCCACGGTGCCTGCAGGCGGCCGGCGAGATCCAGCTGGGCGGGTTCCCCGAAGCGGCGCATGGTGATCCCGCCACCGTAGAAGGTGGTCGCGGCGCCGAACGGCCGGGCCACCGCCGCCTGGAAGGCGATGCTCCCGCCGAGGCAGAAGCCCACGACGGCGCAGCGGTCGATGGCGGTTCCCTCCTCGGCGAGGACGACCAGCGCGGCGTCGATGTCGGCGAGGAGGTCGGTGCCGTTGAGCTTATGGATGATCTTCACTGCGGAGGCGAGATCGTCGTAGTCGAAGACGGGCGAGCCCGCGCGGTGGAACAGGCCGGGGGCGATTGCCCGCCACCCCCCGCGCGCGAACCTCGAGCAGACATCGGTGATGTGCTCGGTGAGGCCGAACGCCTCGTGGAGGACGACGACGCCGCCGCGTGCGGGACCATCGGGTTCGGCGAGCGTGGCCGGGGCGGGCCCGTCGGGG
>NZ_CDWRCK010000009.1:0-34243 GCF_977927595.1 Frankia sp. CcWB3 | reverse complement strand
GGGTTCGAAACGCCCAAGTTATTTCATTTCGACTCCATGGCGGTCACCGCGGCGAGGAGCCGCCAGGCAGCCGCCTTATCGAGCGGCTCATTGCCATTTCCGCATTTGGGCGACTGGACGCACGACGGGCACCCCGCCGGGCACTCACACGCTTCGATCGCGTCCCGGGTCGCAGCCAGCCAGGCACCGATTCGGAGAAATCCCCGTTCGGCGAAACCCGCCCCGCCGGCGTGTCCGTCGTAGACGAAGACGCTGGTGCGTTCGGTGTCCGGATGGCGCGCGGTCGAGACACCGCCGATGTCCCAACGGTCACAGGTCGCGAACAGCGGGAGCAGACCGATCGCCGCGTGTTCGGCGGCGTGGACGGCGCCGGGGACGTCCGCCGGCTCGATCGCGGCTCGGGCAAGCAGGTCGTCGGACAGCGTGTACCAGACGGCCCGGGTTCGCAGCTGACGCGGCGGCAGATCGAGAGGCTCCTGCCCGAGCACCTCGCCCGTCGCGATCAGTCGCCGCTGGTATCCGACGACCTGGCTGGTGACCTCGACCACGCCGAGGTGCACCTCCACCTCGGGCAGCACCCGGGATCGCGACGACTCCACCACCCTGATGTCGGTGTGGTCACGCGCGGTGGTCGTCCATTCCGGCGTCGACTCGCATACGAACGCGACGGATTCTTCGTGGTCGAGGTCCTCGACCACGAAGCTCGATCCCTGGTGAAGATAGACCGCACCAGCGTGCACCGTCGTGTGCGAGGTCGCGGCGTCCACAGTGCCCAGGAGCCGGCCGGTCCGCGCTTCGACGATGCGAACCGGTGGTCCTCCCGCCCCTCGGATGTCCACATCCGGCCGGGCCCGTTGCGTCCAGAACCAGCCCGTGGGCCGGCGGCGCAGCCGTCCTCGGCGGACCAGGTCGTCGACGGCGAACGCAGCGGTCGGTCCGAACAACGCCAGATCCGCCTCGGTCAGCGCCAACTCGGCCGCGGCGCACTCCAGGTGCGGAGCGAGCACGTAGGGATTGTCGGGGTCGAAGACGCTGGCCTCCACCGGCCGTCCGAAGACGGCTTCGGGATGATGCACCAGGTAGGTGTCAAGCGGATCGTCCCGGGCGACCAACACGGCCAGCGATCGCCGGCCATCCCGCCCGGCGCGCCCGGCCTGCTGCCAGAGCGAGGCGAGCGTGCCAGGAAAACCGGCGGTGACGGTGGCGTCCAGCCCGCTGATGTCCACCCCGAGCTCGAGTGCCGGCGTCGCGGCCGCCCCGAGCAGGGCGCCCGAGCGGAGATCCTCCTCCAGGGCCCGTCGCTCCTCCGGCAGGTAGCCCGCCCGATACGCCGCCACCCGGTCGACGAGGTCTGCAGCGATCCGACCGAGTTCGCGGCGGGCAGTCACCGCCACCACCTCGGCGGCCCGTCGCGAGCGGACGAAGACCAGGGTGCGCACACCGTCCGCGACGAGGTCCGCCAGCAGATCCGCGGACTCGGCGGTCACCGACCGGCGGACGGGGGCGCCGTTCTCGCCCGGGCCGGGCGCGGAGGTCGGGTCCTCCCGGTCCGGCGAGCTCTGCCCGGCCGTGAGCAGCGGAGGTTCGTAGAGCACGAAGTCCAGTGGCCCCCGCGGAGATCCGTCGACGTCGACCACCTCGACCTCCACGCCGGTGAGCCGTGCGGCCAAGACCCCGGGATCGGCGACGGTCGCGGACGCGAGCAGGAACACCGGATCGGTCCCGTAGCGCGCGCAGATCCGCCGCAGCCGGCGGATCACCGCGGCCACGTGTGCGCCGAATACCCCTCGGTAGCCGTGGCACTCGTCGACGACGACGTAACGCAGGCCGCGCAGGAACTGGGCCCACCGCCGGTGGAAGGGCAGGATGCCACGGTGGAGCATGTCGGGGTTGGTCAGGACCAGGCCGGCGTGCGCCCGGACCCAGTCCCGTTCGGCCGCCGGCGTGTCCCCGTCGAACGCGGCGGCCCGGATACCGGTGAGCCGCAGCGACCGCACGGCTCTAAGCTGGTCGTGGGCCAGCGCCTTCGTGGGCGCCAGGTAGAGTGCCCGGGCACCGGGCTCGGCGAGCAGCCGGGACAGCACCGGCATCAGATAGCCAAGCGACTTGCCCGAGGCCGTGCCGGTCGCCAGCACCACGCTGCGCCCGGCGTACGCGGCCTCGGCGGCAGCCGCCTGGTGGCTCCAGGGGCTCGCGATCCCGGCGGCCGTCCACCGTCCCCGCAGGACCGGATCGATCCAGTCCGGCCATGGCGCCGGGCAGCCGTCCCGGGCAGGGACGCGCTCGATGTGCGTCATGCACCGCGCTCGTCGCACGTCGCGGCGCAGCCCGGCAAGGGCCGTGTCCGCACCGTCGACATCCACCGGCGAGCCCACGACGATCGAGGATATGCGTCTCGACGCGGTCACGGCGCCCTTCAGCCGGACAAACCCCCGGAGCATCGCCCTCTCGGGCCCCCGGCCGACCGAGCCCGAGGATCCCGGATCCCGGTCCGGGGAACATCTCGGCGTGGCTACGGGCAGCGATGCCGACGACAAGACGACAGGCGGACCACAGAGTGTCCCCGCGGGACCAGCTGCGTCGAAACCGCCGATGCAGTCGGTCGACCCCCACACGAGCGCCAAGATCGGGGATACATTTCATCAGACGTCATCAGCCGGCGACGCCGCAACACCGGACCCGCGATCTGTGTCGCGGCACACCGGATTGATCCTCCTCGTGGGAGGGTAATGGCGCCGTGATGTCGGTCGCCCGAAGCACGGGACGGCCGGAGGCACACAAGGAGGATCCGTGGACCTGTCCCTCACGACACGCCAAGAAGGCAACCACACGGTCGTGGTGGTGGGCGGCGAGATCGACGTCTACACCGCGCCGAAGCTTCGCGAGCAGCTCATCGATCTCGTGTCCGGGGGGTCATACCACCTCGTCGTCGACATGGAAGGCGTCGAGTTCCTCGATTCGACGGGCCTCGGGGTCCTCGTCGGCGGGCTCAAGCGGGTGCGTGCGCACGAGGGTTCACTGCGTCTGGTCTGCACTCAGGAGCGCATCCTGAAGATTTTCCGGATCACCGGCCTGACCAAGGTCTTCCCCATCCACTCCTCCGTCGAGGAAGCCCTTGCCGCGAGCGACTGAGCCGGACATCACTCTTTCGCGAAAGGCAGGCCCGCCGTATGCCCACCGTTGAGCTGCGGTTCGCTGCCCTGAACGGGCACGTTCGTACCGCCAGGATGATCGCGACGGCGGTCAGCCGGCGCGCAGGAGTTCCGGTCAGCGCGGCCGATGAGATCAAACTTGCGGTGACGGAGGCATGCACCCGAGCGGTGCGCGTCAACCGCAAGCATGCGCCGCAGGCCCCGGTGCATGTCGCGCTCATCGACGGCGCCGATTCCTTCACCATCACGGTGGCCGACTGCGGTAGAACCGGAGACGAAGTCGCCCCCGGTCCGGACGGTGGCCTCGTCACCGCGACCACCCTGCTCGAACTCGAATCCGAGTCGACTCAGCCGCCAGGTTGGGCGGAACCGGCGGACGACGATCTCTCGGAGGACAACTCCGGTTTCCCACCGGGGCTCGGACTCGCCCTCATCGAGGGACTCGTCGACGAGATCGAGATCAGGCGCGGCCCCGACGGCGTGGGTACGGTTGTCGCGATGACCTGGCACACCGGCGCCACATCGGATCCCTGCGAATCCGCGGTGTAGGACCTCTCCGGTCTCCCTGCCTGGGCCTGGCGACTGTTCCAGCCTCCGACCGTGCCGCCATGTGCCCCGCGCCAGGTTCCGAAGGCGGGGCACCTAGAACCTGACATTGAGGTGGAGCCACGGCGCCAGTCTGCCATGTCAGCAATAGCACAAGTGATCTTTTTACACCGAATATTCCCGAATCGACCCGTTTCCGGATTATCGCCAGGGCGGTGAGAGGTACCCGAGAGCACGCGACCCGGGCCGCCGCTACCGAAAAACGAGCGCACGTCACAGACGTGTGGATAGACTCCGCCGCATCTCATGGACGGCTGATCCAACCATCCGTGATTCCCTTGGTGCTCCCCGCGAGACCGGTCAGATGTCTAGAAATGGGAAGAATCGGCCGATCTCGCCCAAAGCGTCGCCGGATGCGGCGCGTGACCGTGACCGTCTCGATGCCGTGGCGACCGCCGTGAGGGCGCCCAAGAGCACCGGCACCCTCACGGAGGGCGCACAGAGCAGACCGGGAGGAGCCATGTCCTCGATCCAAGCCCTACAGGCCGAGGGTGCTGGAATTGACCTTAGCGGCAGAGCCCTCGGACTGGTCGCCGGTGTGGCGATAGTCGCAGCCCTCGCATTGCTTGTTGCCGGTTATCTGGTTCGTGAGGTATTGGCGGCGAGTCCGGGCACCCCGAGGATGGTGGAGGTCGGCCGGGCGGTCCAGGAGGGCGCCGAAGCCTATCTCAGACGGCAGTTCACCACACTCGCGGGATTCGTCGTCGTCATCCCCTTCGTACTACTGCTCCTGCCAGCCGAGAACACTGGAGCAAAGATCGGTCGGTCGATCTTCTTCGTGGTCGGTGCGATCTTCTCCGCGTTGGTCGGATCCGTCGGGATGTCGCTGGCGACCCGGGCCAACACCCGCACCGCGGCCGCCGCCATGACCCGAGGGGAACGAGCCGCCGTCCGCATCGCCTTCCGCACCGGCGGGGTGGTGGGGATGTTCACCGTCGGTCTCGGGCTCCTGGGGGCGGCGGCTGTGGTCCTCGTCTTCCGGGACACCGCCCCCCAGGTCCTGGAGGGATTCGGATTCGGCGCCGCTCTGCTCGCGATGTTCATGCGAGTAGGCGGAGGGATCTTCACCAAGGCCGCCGATGTCGGGGCGGACCTGGTTGGCAAGGTGGAACAGGGGATTCCCGAGGATGATCCCCGCAACGCCGCGACGATCGCCGACAACGTCGGCGACAACGTCGGCGACTGCGCCGGCATGGCCGCCGACCTGTTCGAATCCTATGCGGTGACGCTCGTCGCGGCACTGATTCTCGGGGTCGAGGCGTTCGGCGAACGCGGCCTGGTGTTCCCCTTGCTCATCCCAGCGGTCGGGGTTGTGACCGCGGTCATCGGAATCTTCGCGGTGTCGCCGCGGGCCGGTGACCGCACCGGAATGTCCGCCATCAACCGGGGTTTCTTCATCTCCGCGGTGGTGTCCGCGGTCGGCATCGTCGCCGTCTCGCTGCTCTACCTCCCGGCGAGCTTCGCCGATTTCCCCGGGATGCAGGGGAGCACCCAGTCTGGCAATCCACGAGTGATCGCGATCGGCGCGGTCCTGATCGGGATCGTGCTCGCCGCCGCCATCCAGCTGCTCACCGGGTATTTCACCGAGACCGGCCGGCGGCCGGTGCAGGACATCGCAAAGGCGTCGCTCACCGGACCGGCCACCAACATCCTCGCCGGAATCGGGGTAGGTCTGGAGTCGGCGGTCTATTCTTCGCTTCTCATCGGTGCCGCGGTCTTCGGCGCCTACCTGCTCGGCTCCGGCAGCGTCACGATCGCGCTGTTCGCGGTGGCGCTGGCGGGGACCGGTCTGCTGACGACGGTGGGTGTCATCGTCTCGATGGACACCTTCGGGCCGGTGAGCGACAACGCGCAGGGCATCGCCGAGATGTCCGGCGACATGGACGAGGCGGGCGCAGCCATCCTCACCTCGCTCGACGCCGTCGGCAACACCACCAAGGCGATCACGAAGGGCATCGCGATCGCCACCGCGGTGCTCGCCGCCTCCGCGCTGTTCGGCTCGTTCACCGACACCGTGACGACGGCTCTCCGCGACGCCGGATCGCTGCCCGAGGCGGGTCGGGGCATCGTTGGCGGCCTGAACATCGCCTACCCCGACGCGCTGGTCGGGCTCACCATAGGGGCATCCGTGGTCTTCCTGTTCTCCGGGCTCGCGATCAATGCGGTGGGCCGCGCGGCCGGGCGGGTCGTCCTGGAGGTGCGCAACCAGTTCCGGTCCAGGCCTGGAATCATGACCGGCGACGAGAAGCCGGATTACAGTACGGTCGTCGACATCTGCACCCGCGATTCGCTCCGTGAACTGATTACACCGGGGACGCTGGCGGTTCTCGCCCCGATCGCGGTCGGTTTCGGCCTGGGATACCCGCCGCTCGGCGCGTTCCTCGGCGGCGCCATCGCCGCCGGCGTGCTGATGGCCGTGTTCCTCGCGAACGCCGGCGGGGCCTGGGATAACGCGAAGAAGATGGTCGAGGACGGCAACCACGGCGGAAAGGGTTCGGAGGTCCACGCGGCCACGGTGATCGGCGATACCGTGGGAGATCCATTCAAGGACACCGCCGGCCCTTCGATCAACCCACTGCTCAAGGTGATGAATCTGGTCAGCCTGTTGATCGCTCCGACAGTCGTGAAGTACTCGGTGGGCGCGGACGAGAACACGGGGCTGCGCATCGGTGTCGCCCTCGCCGCCCTCGCCGCCATCGCCGCCGTGATCATCATCTCCAAGCGACGGAGCTCAATGATCAACGATGTGCCCGCTATGACACAATCGACACCGACCCTCAGCGAGAAGATCAACGCCTGACCCACATCGTTCCGTCACCGCCGACCCCCGCGGCTCGCACGAGGCCACGCGGGTCGGCGGCGCTGTTTCGCACCGATGGAACCTCGGGAACCGGTGGAACCTCGGGATGCGGGATCGGCACCGCCCGTGGGCCGGGTGATGCGCCGGCGGACCATCCGCGCCACCCACATCGGATCGGAGAAGCAGTGGGTGAGCGTCGGGCTACGGTCGCCATACCGGGACGGGAGGATCCGCGAGACGGAATGGCGGCGTACGGTGCTGCGAGGCACCGCTCTCACTCCGACGGCCGCCACCCGCACGACCACCGTCCGCCGGACACCCGTACCGCCCCCGCCAGATCCAGTAACGCGCTCCGCCTCCGCAACATCCGCCATGTTCGAGACCTACGCTCCGTAGAAGCAACCTACGCTTTCGCCCCACAGAGCACTAAAACGAGCACGTCGCACCGAGGAGAGAAGTGCCAGCGCGCACGAAGACGACGACACGGGCGACCGCGCGGTCATCCGCACCGGTCGCCGAGCCCACCGAGGCCGGGCTCCCGCCGGAGACCGGCTCGAGCGAGGCATCCGCCGACGTACCCGTCGGCGCCACCAGCCGGACGGCAAACAGCAGGACGGCGAACGGGCGAACGGGGACTGGCCATTCGGAGAACGGCTCAGGCGGGGCCAGCGGCGCCCACGGCAGCCGCGCCACCGGCTCCGGCCGGGGCCCGGGCAACCGCCTGGTGATCGTGGAGTCGCCGGCGAAGGCGAAGACGATCGCCGGCTATCTCGGTCCGGGGTGGCAGGTCGAATCCAGCATCGGGCACATCCGTGACCTCCCGCGCAGTGCCGCCGATGTCCCGGCCGCGCACAAGGGCAAGCCGTGGGCTCGGCTCGGCGTCGACGTCGACAACGACTTCGAACCGCTCTACATCGTGACGCCGGACAAGAAACCGCAGGTCAGCAAGCTCAAGGCGCTCGTGAAAGACGCCAGCGAGCTCTACCTCGCGACGGATGAGGACCGCGAGGGCGAGGCCATCGCCTGGCATCTGCTCCAGACGCTGAAGCCGACGGTGCCGGTCAAGCGGATGGTGTTCCACGAGATCACCCCCCAGGCGATCCAGCGGGCCGTCGACAATCCGCGCGAGATCGACAAGAACCTGGTCCACGCTCAGGAAACGCGTCGCATCCTGGACCGCCTCTACGGCTACGAAGTCTCTCCCGTACTGTGGAAGAAGGTCATGCCGAGGCTGTCGGCGGGCCGGGTCCAGAGCGTGGCGACCCGCATCCTGGTGGAGCGGGAACGTGCCCGGATGCGGTTCCGCTCGGCAGAGTACTGGAACATCGAGGGCCTGTTCGGGACGACCGTCGCCCGCCAGGCGTGGTCGGACGCGGACGGCACACCGGGGTCCGGGCCGGGCGGACCCGGCACCGGATCCGCCCGCGGCGACGGGGTCGAGAAGGCCCCGCTCCCGGCGACCCTGGTCGCCCTGCACGGCAACCGGATCGCGACGGGCCGTGACTTCTCCCCGACGGGGCAACTCGTCTCCTCCGGGGTGACGCGGCTGGACGAGGCCGCCGCCCGGTCGCTGGCCGAGCGGCTCGCCGACGCCGCATTCACGGTGCGCTCGGTGGAGACCAAGCCCTACCGCCGTTCGCCGTACCCGCCCTTCATGACCTCGACGTTGCAGCAGGAGGCCGGCCGTAAACTGCGTTTCTCCAGCCAGCGCACGATGCAGGTGGCGCAGCGGCTGTACGAGAACGGCTACATCACCTACATGCGGACGGACTCGACGAACCTGTCCGAGACCGCCCTGACCGCGGCCCGCGCGCAGGCGGCGAGCCTGTACGGGCCGGAGTACGTGCCGGCACGCCCCCGCACGTACGCCAAGAAGGTCAAGAACGCGCAGGAGGCCCACGAGGCCATCCGACCCGCCGGGGACCACTTCCGGACCCCGGGTGAGGTTCGTGGCGAGCTCGACGTCGACTCCTACCGGCTCTACGAACTGATCTGGCAGCGGACGGTGGCCAGCCAGATGGCGGACGCCCGCGGCACGAGCGCCACGATCCGGCTCGGCGCGACCTCGTCCGCCGGGGAGGACGCCGAGTTCTCGGCATCGGGGAAGGTCATCACCTTCCCCGGCTTCCTGCGCGCCTACGTCGAGGGCGCCGACGATCCAGACGCGGAGCTGGAGGACCGGGAGCGGCGGCTGCCGGACGTACGCCAAGGCGACCCACTGACCACCCGCTCGCTGACCCCCCGCGGGCACACCACCAGCCCGCCGGCGCGCTTCACCGAGGCCAGCCTGGTCAAGACGCTCGAGGAGCTCGGGATCGGTCGGCCGTCCACCTACGCCTCGATCATCGGCACCATCCAGGACCGCGGCTACGTGTGGAAGAAGGGCTCGGCCCTGGTGCCGAGCTTCGTCGCGTTCGCTGTCGTCGGCCTGTTGGAGGACCACTTCACCCGGCTGGTCGACTACCGGTTCACCGCGACGATGGAGGACGACCTCGACGACATCGCCGCCGGCACGGCCGCCCCGACCGACTGGTTGACCCGCTTCTACTTCGGAACCGGCGACGGCACCGACCCGGCCGCCGACGGACTGAAGCATCTGGTCAATAAGCGGCTCGGAGAGATCGACGCCCGCGAGGTGAACTCGATCCCCCTCGGCGAGACCGACGACGGCACCCTGCTGGTCGTCCGGGTGGGCCGCTACGGCCCCTACGTCCAGCACGGGGAACGCCGTGCCAGCGTGCCGGACGATCTCGCACCGGACGAACTCACCGTCGGCAAGGCGCTGGAGCTGCTGGCCGCGCCCAGTGGCGACCGGGTGCTGGGAATCGACCCGGCGTCGGGGGCGACCATCACGGCGAAGGCGGGTCGCTTCGGCCCCTACGTCACCACCGACACCGACCCGCCGCGCACGTCCAGTCTGCTGCGTGGCATGTCGTTGGAGACGCTGACCCTCGACGACGCCGTGCGGTTGCTCACCCTTCCGCGCATTCTGGGTGCGGGGGAGGACGGGGAGGAGGTCACCGCCCAGAATGGCCGCTATGGCCCATATGTGAAGAAAGGCACCGAAAGTCGGTCGTTGGAATCCGAGGATCAGTTGTTCACCGTGACCCTGGACGAGGCCTTGGTGCTGCTCTCCCAGCCCAAGGCCCGCGGTCGGCGCCAGGCCGCGCAGAGCCCGCCGCTGCGAGAGCTCGGGACCGACCCGGCCAGCGGCAAGCCGATGGTGGTGCGGGATGGCCGGTTCGGCCCCTACGTCACCGACGGTGAGACCAACGCCAGTCTGCGCAAGGGTGACACGGTCGAGACGATCACCGATGAGCGTGCCGCGGAGCTGCTGGCAGACCGTCGGGCCCGCGGACCGGCCACCGCGAAGCGTTCTGCCCGGGGCACCGCGAAAGCCGGCACCGCCAAGACCGGCACCGGCACCGCGAAGACCGGCCCGAAAACCACCAAGGCCAAGCCGGGTACGGCGAAGACCGGCACCGCGAAGACCGGCACCGCCAGGTCCAAGACCGCCCAGACGGTGACGGACGACGGCGATGGCTCCGATGGCTCCGGTAGCTCGTCGTCCAGTGGCACCCGCCGGACGGACTGATGGCGCTGCCGATCGGTAGGAGCCCTGGAGAACCTGGAGAAGCGGACGCGCCCCGGGTGGTTTCCGAGGTCACGGCGTTCACTGTCGGCGACTTGGAGTCCACATCTGGTGACACAGGGCCGTCCGATGTGACCGGCAGGTCCACCACCCCGGTCGAGACGTCCGGAGGAGACCCTGTGGCCACCGACCATGCAGCCGGGCATCGGGACGCCGGGCGGCGCCCACCCCGGCCCGTCCGGCGACCGCGGGCCCACCGCTCGCCGAGCAGGCATCCGGTGACGACGGTTCCCTCACCGCCGCTGCCGTCCGCCATCGCCGCCGGAGGCGACAGCGACATCCGTGCCGTCCTGCGGATCCCCGCGTTCCGCCGGATGTGGATTCAGCTCAGCCTGTCCAGCCTGGGTGACTGGATGGGTCTGCTGGCAACCACCGCACTGGTGACCCAGCTCCAGGAGAGCTTCTCCGGGCAGGCGTACGCCATCGGCTCGCTGCTGATCGTCCGGTTGATGCCGGCCCTGATCCTGGGCCCACTCGCCGGTGCCCTCGCCGACAGGCTAGACCGCCGGCTGACCATGGTCGTGACGGACGTCATGCGGTTCGGGCTGTTCATGTCGATCCCGATCATCGGAACGCTCGAGTGGCTGCTCATCGCCTCGTTCCTGGTGGAGGCGGTCACCCTGGTGTGGGCGCCGGCGAAGGACGCAAGCGTCCCGCACCTGGTCCCCAAGAAGCAGCTCGCAGCCGCCAACACCCTCAGCCTGATCATGACTTACGGCACGGCCCCGATCGCCGCGACGATCTTCACGATGCTTGCGACGATCTCACGGACGCTCGGCTCCAGCGTGTCGTTCTTCCATGACTCCTCGCTCGACCTCGCGTTGTACTTCAATGCGGCGACGTTCCTCGGCTCGGCAATCGTGATCTGGGGACTGAAGGGCATCGGACGGGCCGCGCGGCCGGAGACCGGCCCCGAGCCCGGGTTCCTGGCCTCCATCACCGAGGGATGGCGCTACGTCGGCCAGGACAAACTGGTCCGCGGACTCGTCGTGGGCATCCTGGGCGGGTTCGCCGGCGCCGGCTGCGTCATCGCCCTCGGCCGGCTCTACGTGGAGATCTTGGGCGGCGGCGACTCCGCGTACGGGGTGCTCTTCGGCGCGGTGTTCGTCGGCCTCGCCGCCGGCATGGCCGCCGGTCCCAGGCTGCTCGGCGACTACAGTCGGACTCGCCTGTTCGGCGTCTGCGTGACCGGGGCGGGTATCACCCTGGTGATCGTCGCGATCATCCCGAACCTGGTCATCGCCTGCATCCTCGTGGTCGCGGTGGGGGCGTTCGCCGGCGTGGCCTGGGTGACCGGATACACCCTGCTCCAAGCCGAGGTCTCCGACGAGCTGCGGGGGCGCACCTTCGCCCTGGTGCAGTCGCTGGTCCGCATCGACCTGCTGCTCGTGCTCGCCGCCGCGCCCGGGCTCGTTGGCCTCATCGGCTCGCACGAGATCCATCTGTGGGGCGACATCAACGTCCGCGCGGACGGCGTCACCGCGGTCCTGCTCGCCGGCGGGCTGCTCGCCGTCGCGGTCGGCCTGTTCGCCTATCGGCAGATGGACGACCCGACCGGAGCCGCGGTCTGGCCCGAGCTGTGGAACGCGCTGCGCGGCCGGCAGCCGGCGGCCGTACGTCCCCGCCACGCCGGCCTGTTCATCGCGATCGAGGGCGTCGATGGCGCCGGCAAGAGCACCCAGGTGGAGCTGCTGCGGACGTGGCTCGCCTCCTCCGGCCGGGAGGTGGTGGTGACCTCCGAATCCGGCGGCACCGCGCTGGGAGCGGGCCTGCGGGAACTGCTCCTCGACCCGACGGTACGGCTGCACGCCCGGACCGAGGCGCTGCTGACCGCGGCGGACCGCGCTGAACACGTCGCGCGGGTGATCGAACCCGCGCTGGCCCGGGGAGCGATCGTCATCACCGATCGTTACGTCGACTCGTTCATCGCCTTCCAGAGCGTGAGCCGGGCCATCGGCACCGACGAGCTGTCCGTCCTCGCCCAGTGGGCGACGCACGCGCTGCTTCCCGACGTCACGGTCCTGTTGGATCTGCCGGCAGAGATCGTCCTGCGCCGCATGCGGATGGCCGCGTATCCCGGTCCGCCGCCGGGGCCGCCGGACGGCCCGGCCGAGGCGGACGACGCCGGGAAGTCGACCTTCCATGGCCGGGTACGCGAGGCGTTCCGCCGGCTGGCGCAGAAGGAGCCCGATCGTTATCTTCCGCTCGACGCGACGCGGTCACCGGAGGAGATCCACGCCGAGATCCGCTCGTTCATGGCCAGCCGCATCGATCGGCTGGCCGTCCCGCTCGGTGTGCTCTGACCGACGCGCTCCGGACCGACGCGCTCCGGACCGATGCGGCTTGGGGATGATGGCCCAGTGACGATCTGGGAGACGCTCGTCGGGCAGGACGCGGTGGTCGCGATGCTGAGCGCCGCGGCGTCCGCCGCGAGTGCCGGGCTCGCGAGTGGAGGCGGCGCGCCGGCCGCTGCCCGTGCCGGGATGACGCACTCGTGGCTGTTCACCGGACCCGCCGGGGCAGGTCACCAGGACGCGGCGCGTGCCTTCGCCGCAAGCCTCACCTGCGAGAACGAGCCGCCGGGCTGCGGCGAGTGCACCGGCTGCCACACCGTGCTCACCGACACGGCCACCGATCTGCGAACCGTGCAGCCGGAGGGGCTCTCGCTCGGCGTGAAGGACGTGCGCGCGCTGGTACGCGACGCTGCCAGCGCCCCGACGGCCGGCCGCTGGCGCATCCTGCTGATCACCGATGCGGACCGGCTCACCGAGGCCGCGGCGAACGCCCTGCTCAAGGCCCTCGAGGAGCCGGCGGATCGGGCGGTGTTCCTGCTCTGCGCCCCCTCCGTGGAGGACGTGCTGCCCACCATCCGTTCCCGCTGCCGGACGGTCGCGCTACGGCTGCCCTCGGCCGCGGACGTCCGCGACGCGCTGGTTCGCGAGGGAATCGACGAGCAGGTCGCCGAGACGGCGGCGCGAGCTTCCCAGGGCCATCTGGCCCTGGCGCGCCGGCTCGCCACGGATGAGCGGGTCCGGGCCAACCGGGCGGCGGTGTTGCGTATCCCGGCCCGGCTCGGCCAGGTCGGTGGCTGCCTGGCCGCGGCGGCCGATCTGGTGAACGCGGCGAACGCCGACGCGGAGGCCTCGAATGCGGAACGCGACGAGGTGGAGACCGAGGCGCTGAAGACCGCACTCGGCGTCGGTGCCACGGCGGTCGGCGGGAAGTCCAGGTCCGCGCGGGCCCCGAAGGCGGGGGCCAAGGGCCGGACGATGGTGGTGCGGGGTGCCGCGAGGGCGCTCAAGGAGCTGGAGCGAACCCAGAAGAGCCGAGGTCGCCGCACCGTCCTCGATGCACTGGACCGAGCCCTGGTGGACCTCGCGGGGCTGTACCGGGATGTCCTGGTCCAACAGCTCGGCGCCGGCGTCGACGCGATCAATCCTGATCACTGCGTCGAGGCCGCCGGATACGCCGCGGCCTCCACTCCGGAACAGACACTGCGCCGGCTGGAGGCCGTCCTCACGACCCGGGCGTCGCTGGCCAGGAATCCCGGTCTCGTCCCGCTGCTCGCGGTGGAGTCGCTCACCCTCGCACTACGCGACGCCTGACGACCGGCAACCCGCAATCCGCGACCCGCGACCGGCGGTGGGGACGAACCGGCGTAATGGCCTGTCTGGGCGGAAGGCCGGGCATATCCTGATCGCGACGCGGACATGCCGTTCGACCATGTCCGCCCGGGCGGGACCCGGCGGGCGGGCGCAGGGAGGTGACCGGTCGGATGCCGATGATGTGCGCGGTGGCGTTCTCCCCACGAGGCAAGCTCTACTATGCCGATCCTGGTTCCTGCAGCCCCCGGGTCGGCGACCGGGTGCTCGTCCCCAGCGAGGAGGGCCCCGAGGTCGCCACCTGCATGTGGGCGCCCCAGTGGGTCAGCGACGACATCGGCGACCTGCCGGTGCTCGTCGGGATGGCCGACGCGTCCGACATCCAGCGCGAGCAGGTCTCCCGGCGCCGGCGCGCCCGGGCGCGCGTCGCGGCCCGTCGCCTAGCCCGTGAGCATGACCTGCCGATAAAGATTGTCGACGTCGACCACGTGATGGCCACCGGCGGCTACACAGTCTACTTCAGCGCGGAGGGCCGCGTCGACTTCCGTGAGCTGGTACGGGATCTCAACCGGACGCTGGCGGCACGGGTCCAGCTACGGCAACTGTCCGCCCGCGACAGCGCCCGGGTTCAAGGCGGGATCGGTTCCTGCGGCCGCGACCTGTGCTGCGCTACTTTTCTCAACGACTTCGAGCCGGTGAGCCTGCGGATGGCCAAGGAGCAGAACCTCGCCCTCAATCCGATGCGCATCAGCGGGTCCTGCGGCCGGCTGATGTGCTGCCTGCGTTACGAACATCCCCTCTACGAGGAGTTCGCCGAAGCCGTGCCCGCGGTCGGAGACCGGGCGACGACCCCACACGGTGCGGGCCGGGTCGTGCGGCACGATGTTCCGCGCCAGCAGGTGGTCGTGGTTCTCGACGGCGGGGGCCGGACCTCGTGCGACCGCGCGGATGCCTGCGCCTCCCGGCAGGTCCACGACGCCGCCTACCCCGGCGGCCCAGCGGGATGCTCCCCCCCCGGACAGCACCTCTACAGCCGGCGGGGATGCGACAGCCGGCGGGGAAACGACGGCCCGGCGGGGAGGACGTCACGGGTCGAAGCGGTAGCCCATCCCGCGCAGGGTCGTGACCAGCCGGCGCTGCGGTGGACGACCCTCGACCTTGGTTCGTACCCGCCGGACGTGCTCGGTGACGGTGGCGGGGTCCTGGAACCGCGTGCCCCACACCTGCTCGAGGAGTTCCTCCCGGCTGAAGACCCGCCGAGGATGCCGGGCGAGGAAGGCCAGCAGCTCGTACTCGCGCGCGGTCAGATCGATGCGCTCCCCGGCGACGGCGACCTCGCGGGCCCGCAGGTCGATGGAGACGTCTCCGTAGACGAGCGGGTCGCTGCCGTCCCCGGTGCGCTGCGGCGGCGGTTCCGCCGGCCGCCGGCGAAGCCGGGCACGCACCCTGGCCACCAGTTCTCGCAGCGAGTAGGGCTTCACGACGTAGTCGTCCGCGCCCAGCTCGAGGCCGACCACCCGGTCGACCTCCTCGGCCCGCCCGGTGAGCATGATCACCGGAACCTCGCTGGTCTGGCGGAGGTGGCTCAGGACGGCGAAGCCGTCCATCCTGGGCATCGCGACATCCAGCACCACCAGATCGATCTCGGTGGTCTGGAAGAGCCGAAGAGCGGCCTCGCCGTCCGCGGCCTCCAGCACCCGATAACCGAATCTCTCCAGACTGCGCGCAAGTGCTATGCGAGATGCCTCATCGTCCTCAGCGACGAGGAGCGAGGCTCCTCGCGTCGTCACTGCTGGTGCAGCGTCTCCGGCCCCGGTCATGGTGCGAAACCCTACGCATCCTCACCGGAACCACTGCGACCGGGGGTGGTGATTTACGGTGTTGCAGCATCCAAAGCTAGCTAAATGTGACATAAAGCGAATAATTTGCCGACTCAGGGCCATTTTGGCGACATAGCGCATCCCTCACCATGACAGCCCGAGACGGAGGCCTTCCAAACCGTGCCCGCCACTGGTGGCGTCACCGTGGAGGGCTGGGATCCGGGGCGACGGCGGGCATCTCGGCCCGCGCACAACCACCGGACCACCGCCGGGTCGAGCCCGCCCACGCATCTGGCATACTCGACCCGGGCCAGTGCGATCCTGGCCGTTCGCCGGAGTAGCTCAGTGGCAGAGCAATCGCCTCGTAAGCGATAGGTCGCGGGTTCAATCCCCGCCTCCGGCTCGCTCCCCCTCCCACCAGGGCATGGCCCAGTTAACAGGGATCATGGTCTCACAGCTCACCGGTCCATGACCTGTCAACTTGCATCGCTCCGGGCTCGTCCCGTGGGTTCCTGAACCTGTCCCACCCCGCTTGGGACGTGGGACAGGTCGTTACGGATACCACAAACCGGACGGAGGGATCAGGCCGACCTGGGTTCGGCCTCTTGGTCGTGCCCGTCCGCCTCCCCGGCCTCCGCCTCGCGCAGCCGCTTGATGGACGCCAGGATCTCCCGCTCAGCCTCCTTGCGGTCCACCCAGGAGGCGCCCTCCACCGACTTACCGGGCTCGAGGTCCTTGTAGACCTCGAAGAAGTGCTGGATCTCCAACCGGTCGAACTCCGGCAGGTGCCGCAGATCCCGCAGGTGCTCCTGCCGGACGTCGGCCACCGGCACGCAGAGAACCTTGTCGTCCGGGCCCTTCTCGTCGGTCATCTCGAACATGCCGATCGTCCGGCACCGCACCAGGCAGCCCGGGAACGTCGGCTCCTCCAGCAGGACGAGGGCGTCCAACGGATCACCGTCGCGCCCGAGGGTTCCCTCAATGAACCCGTAGTCCGACGGGTAGTGGGTGGAGGTGAACAGCATCCGGTCAAGCCGGATACGGCCGGTGTGGTGATCCATCTCGTACTTGTTGCGCTGCCCCTTGGGGATCTCGATGGTCACATCGAACTCAAGGTCCACTCCGCTCCCTGTCTCCTTCGTCTTCGCCCGGTCCGCACCGAGGCGATCGCCGTTTGTCACATGGTGCTCGTTCAAGCCGTGCCGTGCTCATGGCGCAGTACGTCGTGCTCGTGCCGTACGTCGTGCTCTGCCAGGCGGCGGATGTGCCCCGCCCGGGGCGCGGGCCACCCACTCCAGTGACCGCAACGAGGCATCACACCCACGACGGCGCACCTAGTGTCGCGGACGCCGCCTCCCACCCGAACCGCACCGTCGACACCACCACGTTTCCACCGCCGGATCTCCCGGGCACCGGAACCATGATGGCCACCGGCGACACGCCCGGTGGGGCGTTCTTCGTACCAGTGCCGCCCGCCGGCACGACACCTCTGGTATCCCGCCGCAAACCCTGGTGTCCTACCGCGGCGGGACACCGCCGGGCATGCCCGCGGCGACGGATCCGGGTTCACCCGGCGCGCCGTCGCCGACCGCCCGCTGGTTGCGTAGTGTCGGTTAGTGACGTCAGCCGCACCGGTCGCCCGGGTAGGGGGGCTCACCGCCCTGGCCGGCGCGCTGCTCGCCGGGTCCCTGTCCCTCGGTCCCACCACCGGGTCAGCCGCGGAGCTCGCCGGCAGCGGGTCCGACCGCGCGGGCACCGCGGTACTCGGCGGTCTCGATCCGGCCGCGCCGATCCCGCAGCCCGCGGCGGTGGCGGCCCGCCTCGCCGGTCCGCTGGGTGATCCCGTCCTGGCGCGGCCCGCGGCCTTCGTCGTCGACGCGCAGTCGGGTCGGGTGCTCCTTGACGTCCGGTCCCGCATCCCCGTGGCACCGGCCTCCACGTTGAAAACCGCGGTCGCCACCGCCGCGTTGACCACCTTCCCCGACGACCGGCTGCGGACCACGGTGGTCTACAGCCCGCCCGCGGGCGGGAACGCCCGCACATCAGGCGGAACACTGTGGCTCGTCGGCGGCGGGGATCCGACCCTGACCGCCTCCACCGCGCCCGACGGCTATCCGGCCCTGGCCCGGCTGAGCGATCTCGCCGCTCAGGTCCGGGCCGCGGGTATCACCTCGGCGGCTCGGGTGATCGGCGACGGAGGGCTGTTCGTCGGTCCGGACCGGGCGCCGGGATGGCGCGACAACTACGTGACCGACGGGGACGTCGCCCCGGTCTCGGCGCTGGAGGTCGACGCCGGACGGTCGGCACCGGGAGCCGCCGGACCGCGCAGCCCCACCCCGGCCGCCGCCGCGACCACGGCCTTCGCCGCGGCGCTCACGACCGCCGGAATATCCGTCGGATCGGTGGCCACCGGCCCGGCGGACCCGGCCGCGCAGCGGGTCGCGGCGGTCTACAGCCCTCCGGTGCGGGTCTTGGTCGAACGCATGCTCACCCAGTCAGACAACGATCTCGCCGAGAGCCTGGGACGGCTCGTCGCCCACCGGCGGGGCCTGCCCGCCTCGTTCGCCGGCGCCACCCACGCAGTGAGGGGCGTCCTCGCCGAGGCGGGCATCCCCGTCGCCGGGATGACACTGGCCGACGTGAGCGGCTTGTCCATCGCGAACCTGATCATGCCCATGACCCTTGTGGCCATCCTGCGCGCCGCGGTCCTCCCCGGTCGGCCGGCGCTGCGCACCGTTCTCACGGGGCTGCCGGTAGCCGGGTTTTCCGGTACGCTGGGTGACCGCTACACCACTGGCGACACCGCCATCGGAGCGGGCGATGTCCGGGCGAAGACCGGCACTCTGCACAACGTCAGCAGCCTCGCGGGCCAGCTCGTCGACGCGGACGGCAGGCTGCTCCTCTTCGCGTTCCTCTCGCCCGCCGAAGAGGCGGGCGGCACCAAGGCCGCCCTCGACCGGGCCGCCGCGGCGCTCGCCGGCTGCGGATGCACCCCGGCCCGGTCGACGACCGCGGCGATCCCGCCGGCACCATCGCGCCCACCGGCCTGAGCGGGACCGTCGGCCTGAGCGGGACCGTCGGCGCCCCCGGCGCGTCCCGTCCCGTTCTCGGCACGGTCCATGACCGGACGCAGACGACGGGCGAGCCCGGTACGCTCAGATTCGTGGACGCCGAGCTGGTCGACTGGGAACTCGCCGTGACGACGGCGAGAAAACTGGTTCGCCCCGGCCCGCAGATCTCGCGGGAGCAGGCCGGCGAGGTCGTCTCCGAGCTGCGGCGACTGGCCGTCGAGGCCGAGCGGCACGTCGAGGACTACACCCGGCTCACTCCCGCCGGGCCGGCCACCCCCATCACCGTGGTGGACCGGCCGGAGTGGGTCCGCTCCAACGTCGCCGGTCTGCGGGTGCTGACCTCCCCGTTGCTGGACAAACTGTCCGAACAGCAGCGCGGCAACCTCGCCGCGGCGGTCGGTCGGCGGGTCACGGGGGTCCAGATCGGCACAGCCCTGGCCTATCTGGCCGGCAAGGTGCTGGGCCAGTACGAGGTCTTCCTGCCGCCGGAGGAGTACCAGGCTGGGAGGGACGATCCGGGTCCGCTCAACGTGCCCGGGTCGCTCGGGGTGCCGGGGTCGGTCGGGGTGCCGGGGTCGGTCGGGCGCCTCAGCCTGGTCGCACCGAACATCGCGCACGCCGAGGCAGCCATGGGGGTCGTGCCGCGGGACTTCCGGATGTGGGTATGCCTGCACGAGCAGACCCATCGCAGTCAGTTCACCGCCGTGCCGTGGCTGCGGACCCACCTGGAGTCCGAGATCACCGCGTTCATTGAGGCCACGGACCTCGATCCAGACGTCCTCGCGGACCGCGTCCACTCGGCGATGAGCGCGCTGCGCGGGGCGGTGTTCGACCGGGGAGCCGACAGCCCGAGCGTCGTGGAGGCGCTGCAGACCCCGGCCCAGCGAGCGGTTCTCGACCGCCTCCAGGCCATCATGACGTTGTTGGAGGGCCACGCCGACCAGGTGATGGACGCGGTGGGACCGAAGATTGTACCCACCGTCGCCGACATCCGGACGAAGTTCGAGGGTCGCCGCGGCGGGGGATCGCCGATCGACCGGTTCGTCCGCCGGCTCCTCGGTCTCGATCTCAAGCTGCAGCAGTACCGCCAGGGGGGGGCGTTCGTGCGTGCGGTGGTCGCGCAGGCCGGGGTGACAGGCTTCAACACCGTCTGGGAGTCACCGGCGGCGCTGCCGACCCGCGCCGAGCTGGTCGATCCCACCGCCTGGATGCAACGGGTCCTGGGCAGCCGCCCGCCGATCTCGGCGTGAGCACCATGGTCGTCGGGGCCGCGGGGGTCGCCGACTCCCCGGGCTGTTCCACGTCCGCCTTCCGGCCGACGTTGTGACCCCACCGATCGCTGGTGAGGACCACGCCGGCCATGCCGGCGACGTCCGACCGGGCGATCCGGCTCCGCGCACGGTTCACTCGTCGAGATCTCCCGCTCCCGCGGTCGCGGCAGTCAGGCTGGCGGTTCGCCGCGCGGTCACCGACTTGCCACCCGGCGGACTGGTGCTGGTCGCCTGCTCCGGCGGCCCGGACTCCCTGGCACTCGCCGCGGCCCTCTCGTTCGTCGCCCCCCGCCGCGCCCTGCGGGCCGGCATGGTCACGGTCGATCATGGTTGGGACGCCGGCTCACCCGAACGGGCGGAGCGCGTCGCCCGCCAGGGTCGGGCCCTCGGCCTGGATCCGGCGGAGGTCCTGACCGAGCACACTGCTCGCTCCGAGGGGATCGCCCGACAGGCACGGCGGGCCGCGATCGCGGCGGCCGCCGATCGGCTCGGCGCCCAAGCGGTGCTTCTCGGCCACACGCTGGACGACCAGGCCGAGACGGTGCTGCTGAGGCTCGCGCGGGGCGCGGGCGCCCGGTCCCTCGGGGGGATGTCGGCCGACGACGGCCTGCTTCGCCGGCCACTGCTCGGGATCCGCCGCGCGGACACCAGGGCCGCCTGCCTCGCCGAGGGGCTCGAGGTGTGGGACGACCCGACGAACCGGGACCCGGCGTTCACCCGGTCCCGGGTGCGTCACACGGTCCTGCCGGTGCTGGAGACGGAGCTCGGCCCGGGCATCGCCGAGTCGCTGGCGCGCAGTGCCGATCTGTTGCGGGCCGACGCGGACGCCCTGGACGCCATGGCCGCCGAGGTCTACGGCAAGGTCGTCATGGCTCGTGGCCGGCCGTGCACCGGCGAGGTCGCCTTCGACGTCGCCGCACTGGCCGGGCTCACCGCGGCGCTCCGCGGTCGGCTGCTGCGCCGGGCGGCCATCGACGTCGGAGCGTCGGCCTCCGCGCTGCGCGCGGAGCACATCTGGGCGGTGGAGGAGTTGGTAACGCGGTGGCGCGGACAGAAGCCGGTACCGCTTCCCACCGGCGTGCTCGCCCGGCGATGGGAGAACAGGGTCACGCTGACCGGGCCGGTGGTTCCTCCACCGTCGTCAGCCGGCCCCGCCGCCCGACAGCCGGATGCCGCCACCCCGCCACACATCGAGGAGGACGACCAGGTGAGTCAGGCCGCGACGACGACCCCCGACGCCGGAGGCGCCCATGACGGCCTCCGGCACAGCCCGCATCCCGACATCGCCGAGGTCCTGGTCAGCTCGGACGAGATCGCCGCGAAGATCGTCGAGCTCGCGGCCAGAGTGGACGCCGACTACGCCGGCCGGGAGATCCTGCTCGTGGGCGTGCTCAAGGGCGCCGTCATGGTCATGGCGGACCTGTCCCGCGCGCTGACGGTCCCGCTGACCATGGAGTTCATGGCGGTCTCCTCGTACGGGTCGTCGACCTCCTCGTCCGGCGTGGTGCGCATCCTCAAGGATCTGGACCGGTCGATCGAGGGCCGGGACGTCCTGGTGGTCGAAGACATCATCGACTCCGGGCTGACCCTGTCCTGGCTGCTGAAGAACCTGCGCTCACGCGGCCCCGCCTCGCTCGAGGTCCTGGCGCTCTTCCGTAAGCCCGAAGCTGTCACCGTGGACGTAGATGTCCGATATGTCGGCTTCGATATTCCCGGCGCGTTCGTCGTCGGGTATGGTCTTGACTACTCGGAGTATTATCGAACCCTGCCGTTTGTCGGGACCCTCACACCCGCGGCGATCGAGCGGGGCGCCCCGGCCTGAACCTGCCGGCCTTCCGCCCGCTCGGATACGCCCTCGATCGCCGCATCCGCCACGAGCGAAACACCGAACACCATCAGACCGCCACGATCGGAACAGCGCGGGCCGCCGATCCGTTGGTCGGATGTACACGCGGTGAGATGCGCGCACCGGCGGTACCCTCGGCACAAGGGAATCCCGATCGAGGGCAGCACACACGTCAGGAGGGTGGAGCGCTCGTGTCCGGTGCTCCAGACAGATGACTCCAAGAAGAATTTTCCGCGGCTGGGTGCCACTGCTGCTCCTGGTCCTGTTCGTGATCATTCTCACGACGGGTGTCCTCTCGGGTCCCAGTGAGTACGGCAAGCGAGACCTGAACTTCGTCCAGCAGCAGATCGACGAAGGCCAGGTGGCGAAGGCCAAGATCCAGGATTCGAAGCAGCTCATCCAGATCCAGACGAAGGACGGCCAGAAGTTCGAGTCGTCCTATGTCACCGAACAGGGTGTCGTCCTGGCGAACGAGCTCCGCAACACGCGGGTCGCCTACGACGTCTCGGTCGACCGTGGAAACATCCTGGTCTCGCTCCTGCTAAACCTGCTGCCCGTACTGCTGGTCGTCCTTCTGCTGTTCTTCTTCATGAACCAGATGCAGGGCGGCGGTAACCGGGTCATGAACTTCGGCAAGTCCAAGGCGAAGCTGGTGAGCAAGGACACGCCGAAGACGACGTTCGCCGACGTGGCCGGTGCGGACGAGGCCATCGAGGAGCTCGAGGAGATCAAGGAGTTCCTCGAAAACCCGGGCAAGTTCCAGGCGATCGGAGCCAAGATCCCCAAGGGGGTCCTGCTCTACGGCCCGCCGGGAACCGGCAAGACGCTGCTGGCCCGGGCCGTCGCGGGTGAGGCCGGGGTGCCCTTCTACTCCATCTCGGGCTCCGACTTCGTCGAGATGTTCGTCGGTGTCGGCGCCAGCCGGGTCCGCGACCTGTTCGAACAGGCCAAGGCCAATGCGCCCGCCATCGTCTTCGTCGACGAGATCGACGCCGTGGGCCGCCACCGCGGAGCGGGACTCGGCGGTGGCCACGACGAGCGGGAGCAGACGCTCAACCAGCTCTTGGTCGAGATGGACGGGTTCGACGTCAAGGGCGGGGTCATCCTCATCGCCGCGACGAACCGGCCCGACATCCTCGACCCGGCCCTGCTGCGGCCCGGCCGCTTCGACCGGCAGATCGTCGTGGACCGGCCGGACCTGCTCGGCCGCGAGGCCATCCTGCGGGTGCACTCCAAGGGCAAGCCGATCGGCCCGGACGCCGACATGATGGTCATCGCCCGGCGGACCCCCGGGTTCACCGGTGCCGATCTCGCCAACGTACTGAACGAGGCGGCCCTGCTGGCCGCCCGCTCCAACCTGAAATTCATCTCGTCGGCGCTGCTCGAGGAGTCCATCGACCGCGTGATGGCGGGACCGGAGCGCAAGACCCGCGCGATGAGCGACAAGGAGAAGAAGCGCATCGCTTACCACGAGGGCGGCCACGCCCTGGTCGCGCACGCACTGCCCAACTCCGACCCGGTGCACAAGGTGACCATCCTGCCCCGGGGGCGCGCGCTCGGGTACACGATGCAGCTTCCCCTGGAGGACAAGTACCTCTCGACCCGCTCGGAGATGCTCGACCGCCTCGCCGTCCTCCTCGGCGGGCGCACCGCGGAGGAGCTGGTGTTCCACGACCCGACCACGGGGGCGAGCGACGACATCGAGAAGGCCACCCAGATCTCGCGAGCAATGATCACCCAGTACGGGATGAGCGACAAGCTCGGCGCGATCAAGTTCGGCACCGAGAACAGCGAGGTCTTCCTCGGCAAGGAGGTCGGCCACCAACGCGACTACTCCGAGGAGGTCGCCAGTGAGATCGACATCGAGGTGCGCCGGCTGATCGAGGCCGCACACGACGAGGCCTGGGAGATCCTGGTGACCTACCGGGACGTCCTGGACAACCTCGTATTGCGGCTGATGGACACCGAGACGCTGAGTAAGGACGAGGTCGCCGAGGTCTTCGCGACGGTCCAGAAACGCCCCGTGCGTGGCATCTACACCGGGGTGGGGCGTCGCGTCCCCTCCGACCGGCCACCGGTGCAGACTCCGGCCGAGCTCGGCCTGCTGACGGCGGATGTCGCCGACCTGGTGAACGACCCGGGCCACGGTAATGGTGCCGCCGGACGCGGACCGGGCGGCAACGGAACCGGGGGCAACGGGGCCGGCGGTCACGGTCAGCCCACCGGCGTGCCGGGGGCACCCGCGGGCTCGGGCCCCGGGGTCGACCCGCCCGGTCCGGGCGGGGGCGTACCGCACGGCACGGATGTCGGTGGTCCGGGTGGGAATGGCAGCCCCGGGGGGCACGGTTATCCCCAGGGCCGGGGCACGCCGGCGCCCCCCGGAGGCGAAGGTCCGGCCCATGACGGGCCGAGGATCGCCAACCCGTGGGCCCCGCCGAGCTGGCCGAGCGACGACGAGAGGAGACGCCGTTGACGTCTTATTCCGACGGGGCGTCCACTGCCGCGGGCGAACGACGAGGTGAATCATCTCCCGCGGCGGAGGCCCCAGGAATGGACGGTTTCGGCATCCCGGACCCCATCGCCGACGGCGACGGACCGGCTGTGTCAACCCCGGCGCCGGGCAATGGCAGGCCGCGGCAGGCCCGTCCCTTCGACCATGACCGAGTCGCACGCGCAGTTCGTGAGCTACTGATCGGGATCGGCGAGGACCCGGACCGCGAGGGTCTTCGCAAGACCCCGGACCGGGTCGCGCGGGCGTACCGGGAAGCCGTCGAGGGTCTTGGCCGGGATCCCTCCGAGGTCCTGACCACCGTCTTCGATGAGGGCCACGACGAGATGGTGCTGGTCCGTGACATCGATTTCTCGTCGCTGTGCGAACATCACCTGGTCGTGTTCTCCGGCAAGGCGCACGTCGCCTACATCCCCAACAGCAAGGGCCAGATCACGGGCCTGTCGAAGCTCGCCCGGCTGGTCGACCTCTACTCCCGTCGCCCGCAGGTCCAGGAACGGCTGACCTCGCAGATCGCGGACGCCCTCGTCGAGGTGCTCGACCCGCGCGGAGTGATGGTCGTCATTGAGGCGGAGCACCTGTGTATGTCGATGCGCGGTGTGCGCAAGCCCGGGGCCACCACGGTGACATCCGCGGTGCGTGGCCAGTTCCTCAGCACCGCTACCCGCAACGAGGGCATGTCGCTCATCCTGCACAGGTAGCTCCGGGTAGCAGGGATTACAGGCGGCAGGCCTGAATCCCGGAGACGAGGATGCCCCGGGCACCCAGCTCCCAGAGATCGTCCATCATGCGGTTGACCTCGGCGCGCAGCACCATCGCCCGCACCGCGACCCAGTCCTCGCGCTGCAACGGAGAGATCGTCGGGGACTCGTAGCCAGGTGTGATTTCGCATGCCTTGTCGAGCACGGCCGTCGGAACGTCGTAGTCCATCATCACGTACCGCCGGGCGACCAGAACCCCCTGGATCCGGCGCAGCAGACGCTCATGCGAAGGGGACAGATCGGCGCCCCTCTTGGCGATCACGATGGCCTCCGAGTGCAGGACCGGCTCGCCGAGCAGCTCCAGACCCGCGGCCTTGAGCGTACGGCCGGTCTCGACCACGTCGGCGACCGCGTCGGCGACGCCGAGCCGCACCGCCGTCTCGACCGCACCGTCCAAAGTCACGATGCCACCCGGGGTGGCCCCCCGACCGGCAAGGTCGGCCCGGACCAGCGCGGGGAACGACGTCGCGATCCGCTTGCCGGCGAGCTCCGTGATGTCCGCGAGCGTCCCCTCCGGAGCGGCGTAACGAAACGTGGCGAACCCGTATCCAAGCGGAACGAGCTCCTCGGCGGCGGCATTGCTGTCGAGGAGGAGATCGCGCCCGGTGATACCAAGATCGAGACGACCCGACCCGACGTAGACAGCGATATCCCGAGGGCGCAGGAAGAAGAACTCGATGTCGTTCTCGACGTCGGCGACCACCAGCTCGCTCCCCTCGCGCCGCGCGAGGTAGCCGGCATCGGAGAGCAACTGACCGGAGGCGGCCGACAACGCCCCCTTGTTCGGAACCGCGATACGAAGCATCGTCACTACTCAGCGTCTACGAGAAAGGACAGGGAATCGATCACAGATGGGAGTATACGTCGTCTAACGAAAGGCCTAGAGAAATCATCAGCAGCTGACTCCAGTAGAGTAACTGGGAGATCTCCTCGGCGGCCCTTCCCCGGCCTTCGTGCTCGGCCGCCATCCACGCTTCAGCGGCCTCCTCGACCAGTTTCTTGCCCAGATGGTGGACGCCCTGATCGAGCGCGGCGACAGTTCCCGAGCCGGGTGTCCGACGCCGCCATTTCTCGGCAAGCTCGACGAAGAGTTCGTCGAATGTTTTCAGGTTGGATACATTCGACGAATCGGATGCGCCGACGGATGGCACGGCGGGCCGATCGGCAGGGACCATGCTCGGCATGCTACCCGTCACCGGGCGGACGACCTCCGCCCCGCAGGCCCGCGGCGCGGAGCGGCACACGACGACCACAGACACGCGCTCCGCGGCCAGCCGGCGAGCCGGTGCGACGGAGTCCCTCCACCGGCCGCCATGTTGCTGGTTAACTTGATGACTGTGCTTCCGCCCGCGATCATCGCCACCGACCTGGACGGGACGCTGATCCGCAGCGACGGCACGGTGTCCGAACGCACCCGCGGGGCGCTGCGCCGGGTGGAACGCGCCGGGGCGACCGTGGTGTTCGTGACGGGACGACCCAGTCGGGTGATGGCCGGCGTCGTCGCCCAGACCGAGGTCTCTGGGCTCGCGATCTGCGCGAACGGCGCGCTGGTCTTCGATCTCGACTCCGGCGAGCCGGTCAGCCATCGCTGCCTGGAGTCGGCCACGGCCCTGCGGCTGGCGGCGGCGATCCGCGCCGCGGTTCCCGACGCGGTGTTCGCGGTCGAGAGCGGCGTGCGCTTCGGCCGGGAACCCGCCTTCGAGACGATGTGGCCCGATCCCGAGGAGATCGTCGCGGAGTTCTCGGAGCTGCTGGGCGTCCTGCCGGCGACGAAACTGCTTGTCCGGCGGGGCGGCGCTCCGTTTACGGAGGTGTACGACGCCATCGTCGAACTCGCCGGGATGGACGCCGTCGTCACAACCTCCAGCGCGGACCTTCTCGAGATCGCGGGACCGGGGGTGTCGAAGGCGGTGGCACTGGCTGAACTCGCCGCCGGGCGGGGGGTGATCGCCGCCGACGTCATCGCGTTCGGAGATATGCCGAACGATCTACCGATGTTCGCTTGGGCCGGATACGCGGTCGCCGTCGCGAATGCCCATCCCGAAGTACTGGCCGCCGCCGACGAGATCACCGTGTCGAATGATGAGGACGGGGTCGCGATCGTCCTGGAGCGTCTTTTCCCATAACTACAATGATCTTCTTGGGTATTCTGGTCCATCCCGATCCCGACCGGGCCGCATACCGGGCCGGGCACTCTTCGTGAATACCCTCCGGCCGGTTCCCGGCCGACGACGGGGATTCCCGGCGGACCGCGGCGTTGATGCCTGCCCGGCCGGATCCGGACACGGCAGCGCCTCCCGGTCTCGCGCTCTCGCAGCGTCTGCATGCGCAGCGTCATCCGAGCATGCCGCCCCGACATCCGTCGCACAGACGGGCCAGGATAGGGGCATGGCAACCCTCGTCCAGAACTCGGCCTCATCCGGGCTGCCGGCTCACGAGATCGACGGCGAGTTCCTCGCGCTGCCGCGCACCGCGCTCGCCGACGCGGCTCTGCAGACCGCACGTGATCTCGGCGCGACGCACGCCGACATCCGCATCGAACGGCTCAAGGACTCCTCGCTGTCGTTCCGCGACACCTCGCTGGAAAGTCGCCATGAAGGCGCGACGCTGGGTTTGGCTGTCCGGGTGGTACACGGCGGCACCTGGGGTTTCGCCGCCGGCGTCGACCTGACGACGGACGAGGCGGCGCGGCTGGCCCGCGAGGCCGTCGCGATGGCCCAGGTCGCCGCCCCGCTCAACTCCGAACCGGTCGAACTCGCCCCGGAACCGACCCACACCGACGCGGTCTGGGTCTCGGCCTACGCGACCGACCCGTTCACGGTCGACGCCCGGGACCGGGTCGAACGGGTCGGCGGCCTGTGTCGGACGCTGTTCGCGGCGCACGATGTCGACCATGTCGACGGCCGGTTCAGCGCGGTGATGGAGAACAAGTACTACGCCGACCTGACCGGGACCACGACGACACAGCAGCGGGTGCGGGTGATCTGCCAGATCGAGGCGACCCGGGTCGATCCCGCGGGCGGCTTCGAGTCGATGCGCACGATCGCCCCGCCCGTCGGTCGCGGCTGGGAGTGGCTGGTGGCGGGCCCCGCGGCCGGCTGCTGGGACTGGGAGAGCGAGATCGACCTGATCCCAGGTCTGCTCGCCGAGAAGTCCGGGGCCTCCTCGGTCGAACCAGGGCCGTACGACCTGGTCATCGACCCGTCGAACCTGTGGCTGACGATCCACGAGTCGATCGGGCACGCCACCGAGCTCGACCGGGCGCTCGGCTACGAGGCCGCCTACGCCGGTACCTCCTTCGTCACCCTCGACCAGCTGGGCACGCTGCGGTACGGCTCCCCGGCGATGACCGTCACCGGGGACCGCACGGCCCTGCACGGGCTCGCGACCATCGGCTACGACGACGAGGGCGTGCAGACCCGCCGGTTCGACATCGTCCGCGACGGCCAGTTCGTCGGGTATCAGCTCGACCGGGCGATGGCGGCCCGCAATGCCGCCGTGCTCGGTGTCGACCGCTCCAACGGCTGCGCGTTCGCCGACTCCCCCGCCCATGTGCCGATCCAGCGGATGGCGAACGTCTCCCTGCTCCCGGCGCCCGGCGGCCCGTCGACCGAGGAGCTGATCAGCCGGGTCGACCGCGGCATCTACGTCGTCGGGGACAAGAGCTGGTCGATCGACATGCAGCGGTACAACTTCCAGTTCACCGGCCAGCGGTTCTACGAGATCCGCTCTGGTCGCATCGTCGGCCAGCTCCGCGACGTCGCCTACCAGGCGACGACGACCGACTTCTGGGGGTCCCTGGAGGCCGTGGGAGGCCCCGAGACCTACGTGCTGGGCGGTGCGTTCAACTGCGGCAAGGGCCAACCCGGCCAGGTCGCGGCCGTCAGCCACGGCTGCCCGTCGGCTCTGTTCCGCGGCACCAACATCCTCAATGCTCGCCGAGAGGCCGGTCGATGAGCCGGCCGGCCGGACCGGAACCAGTCTCAGCCGACGGAGGAAGCATGGTGCGCGAGGCCACCCACGAGATCGTCGAACGCGCCCTGGGCCTGTCGAAGGCGGACGGCTGCGTAGTGATCGCCACCGAGTCCAGTGCGGTGAACCTGCGCTGGGCCAACAACACGTTGACGACCAACGGCGCCAGCCGGGACCGGTCGATCACCGTTATCAGCGTCATCGGCCGCTCGTTCGGGGTGCGGACGGCCTCCACCATCGACTCCCCCGGTCCCGGCGGCCGCCCCACCGCGCGTCCCACCGACCTGCCGCATCCCACCGATGCCGACGGCCTCGCGGAGCTCGTCCGCGCCGCCGAGGACGCGGCCCGGGACGCCGAGGATGCCGAGGACTACACGGACCTGCTCGGGCTGGACACAACGGCCGTCGGCGCGGGTGCGGGGTCGGCGGGCGGCGCGGCCGAGGCCTTCACCGATCCGGCCGCCCGAACCAGCACCACGGTGTTCGCCTCCTTCGCCCGGGACCTCGCGGAGGCGTTCGCCGCGGCGCGGGCGGGCGGGCGGCGGTTGTTCGGCTTCGCCGAGCACAATCTGACCACCACGTGGCTCGGGACGTCGACGGGGCTACGGCTGCGGTACAGCCAGCCGACCGGCAGCGTGGAGTGGAACGCCAAGAGCGGCGTTCCCGGTGGCTCGGTCTGGCACGGCCAGTCGACCCGTGACTTCACCGACGTCGACGTCGCGGATACCGACGCGGCGCTGCGCGACCGGCTGGCCTGGTGCGAACGGTCGCTGGAACTGCCGGCCGGCCGGTACGAGACGCTGCTGCCGCCCTCCGCGGTGGCGGATCTGATGATCTACATGTACTGGACGGCTGCCGGTCGGGACGCGGCCGAGGGCCGGACGGTCTTCAGCCGGGCCGGCGGCGGCACGCGTCTCGGCGAGGCGATCGGACCGGCGGGGCTGCGGCTGGCCAGCGATCCGCACGACCCGGAACTCGCGACGACCCCCTTCGTGACCGCGCAGTCCTCCTCGTCGATGTCCAGTATCTTCGACAACGGGCTGGCGCTGAGGCCCACCGACTGGATCTCGGACGGCACCCTCGCCGCCCTCGTGGAGACCCGCGCGTCCGCCCGTGCCACCGGGGTCCCGACCACCCCGATGATCGACAATCTGATCCTGGACGGCGGAGGCTCCGCGTCGCTGCAGGAGATGATCGCCTCGACGAAACGCGGGCTCCTGCTCACCAGCCTGTGGTATATTCGCGAAGTCGATCCCGAGGTGCTCCTGCTCACCGGCCTCACCCGGGACGGGGTCTACCTGGTGGAAAACGGTGAGGTCACCGGGGCCGTCAACAATTTCCGCTTCAACGAGTCACCGGTCGACCTGCTCGGCCGCCTGGCCGAGATCGGCGCCACCACCCGCACCATGGCGCGGGAATGGGCGGACTGGTTCACGCTCACCCGCATGCCCGCGGTACGGATCCCCGACTTCAGCATGTCCTCGGTCAGCCCGGCGAACTGACCGCCGGGCCTTCCGGGGACGGACGCGGATGCTCTCGTACCTGGTCACCCCGCCGCCGGGCCGACGGGGTTCTCACATCCTGGACGGTTAGGACGTCAGCAGGTTCGCGTGATCCTCCCACCAGCTGTAGAGGCTCGACAGGCTGGCACCCTCCTTGGACACCGCGACCTTGTCGTCGTCGAAGCCCCAGGCGATCCGGTAGTCACCGTTGCTGAGACGGATGCAGACAAGCGGTCCGCGTTCGTCGCCGTTGTGGTTCCACCGGCTGGACCCCTCCTCCCCGGAGCGGCATCGGCCGGTCCCGTCCACGTGGGACCGCTGCCCGGCGAAATAGTCGTTATAGGCGCTCCGGGTGGAGAATTTTCGCAGATAGACCAACGTGGTGTCGGTTGCCGTCTTGCAGGAGAGCGCTGCGATCGCGTCGTATTTCGATTCCAGGTCGGCGCGCCCCCTTCACGTCGAACGATTGAGAACGGAAGCCTTGAGAAGATCGTAGAGGCTTTCCTGACTCGCCGTGAACCGTGGGACGGTTGACGGGCTGGCCACAGGCGGGTCCGGTGGATCTGATTCCGCCACGGTCGTCGACGGTACGACGGCGGGAGTCGGGGACGGCGCGGCGCTCGGCGTCGCGGCCACGGTCGCGGGCGCGGGCGCGGGCGCGGGCGCGGTGACCATGGCTGGCGCTGTTCGCGGCGACGCGGGGCTGGTCGTCGGCGTGCGGAGGGTCGGGTGAGCCGGTGGGGTCCAGGGAGCAACGGTCGCCGGTCCGCCCGCCGAAATCGCCGTCAGGCGCCAGACGCCGACCATGGCCCCGGATGCCAGCAGGAGGACGGTGAGGACGACCGCGGGAACGACCAGTCTCCGGCCCCGCCGTAGGCCTCGCGCATCCGTTGGCCGACCGGGTGCGCGGTCGCCTTCAGAAACCTTGTGGTGCACGATGGTTGGCGACTCGCTCGTGTCCCTCGCTCTCGGCGCGCCCTGGCTGCCGTCGGACGCCGTTCTCAGGGAACCCTCCGGATCGCTGAGAACGGTGTCGTCCAAGGGAACGGAGGATGCCGGTGAGACCCCCAGCGCGCTGGTCCCGACGTTGCGGCCAAGAGCGTCAAGCTCCTCGACGATCTCTGTGACGGAAGGTCGCCGCTCCAGATCGAGGGCCATCATCCGTCGGATCAGGCTCCGCAGCTCCGGCGGGATGTTCACCGGCAGCTCGGGCACGTTCCCGGCAAGTATGCGCCGAAGTATGGTCGCCGGCCCGTCACCGGGACGGGGCGCGAAGGGCGCGACACCCGCGAGCAGGGTGTGCAGGGGGGACCCGAAGGCGTAGACATCCGCAGCGGTTCCGTACTGGCCGCCGTTCAGGACCTCTGGCGCGCAGTGGATGGGAGTATAAACGGCAAGGCTTGCGGACGCACCCGGATCGGCCATGATGGCGGCCGTACCGAAGTCGCTGAGAACGATATGCCCGTCCGGGGTGACGAGCAGGTTGCTGGGCTTGATGTCCCGGTGGATTATGCCGGCGCCGTGCGCGGCGACAAGCGCCCGGGCCAGCCGCGTGCCGACACCGATGGCCTCCGGCACGGACAGCGCGCCACCGTCCCGGATCCGCTCGGCCAGGGAGCCATCGCGGAGGTACTGCATGACGGTGAACGGTCTTCCGTCAGCCGTCGTTCCTGCTCCGAAGACGCTCACGACCTCCGGAAGATGGGACAGCCTGCCAACCGCCTGGCATTCACGGCTGAAACGGCGGGCGGCGTCGCCGCCTCCCAGGGCAGCATTGATAATCTTGATTACCACGGTTCTGGCGAAAAGATTCTGATGGGCAGTGTAGATAACACTGAAACCACCGAGCGCGATCAGATTGAAATCCCGATAGGGGACGTAATGAAGTAACAAATACGTGATCGAGAGCATCATCGCAGGTCACAGGCCTGTGGAGGGTTCGAAACGCGCAATTTATTTCATTTCGACTCCATTCCCCCGTTTACACCGATCCCTGTTCAGGTTGGCGTCGCCACCTCAACTTTTATAAATCCCAAGACGCGGCTGTGCCGGATGGCTGACGACATCCCAGGCGCGGATCATCTTCCGCCCAAGCCGGATCATAACAGTCCCGCCACCGGCATTCGGGGCATCACGTGGATTGGATCGTGGTGACGGGACCGCCAGGCACACCCGGCCCGCACCCAGTAGGCCATCGCGTTCACGATCTCCCGCTGTTCGTGCACCGGCGGCCGGAGCCGCGAACGGCGGTAACCGACCGCAGACAGACCACAGACGATCTCGCGGTCCGCTGGTCCGCTGGTCCGCTGGCCAGGTGGCCAGGTGGTCCGGGACTCACGGATCGGGGACTCGCGAGTCCCGGACGGTCAGAGGTAGGCCCCGCGGCCGAACGTCTCGCTGCCGGGCTGCTGCCCGCTCGGCAAGGCCCGCCGGCGCATCTCCTCGAGCTGAGCCTTGGCGGCCATCTGTTGGGCGAACAGCGCGGTCTGCAGGCCGTGGAACAGACCCTCGAGCCAGCCGACCAGCTGTGCCTGGGCGATCCGCAGCTCGGCATCTGACGGCGTGCGCTCCTCGTCGAACGGCAGCGACAGCCGATCGAGTTCCGAGTGCAGGTCCGGGGCAAGCCCGTCGGAGAGCTCCTGGATGGAGCTGCGGTGGATCTCGCGCAGCCGGACTCGGCTCGCGTCGTCCAGCGGGGCGGCCCGGACCTCCCCCAGCAGCTGTTTGATCATGGCGCCGATGCGCATCACCTTGTCGGGCTGGGAGACCAGCGCGGCGATGGGGTTGCCGCCGTCCGGGTCCTCCGCAGCCTGCAGCGCCTGGTCACCGCCTGGGGCCAGCGGCCGCACCGGTCGGTTGAGTACCCCCGAGTCCGCGGTCTCGTGCAGCGCGCCGTCAGGCCCGACGACCATGACGCGGGGTTCCGGTTGATCCGTCATGCCCCCTATCCTGCCCCGTGATCCGCCTCTCACGGCACTGGCTTCGCCTCCACGGTCACGCCGAGTGTCACCCATCGAGAGTCATTCCGGGATCGTGAGTACTACCTTTCCGACATGTCCGAAATCAGCCACATGCTGGTGTGCCCGCGCGACCTCGGTGATCGGCAACACCCGATCGACGACCGGCCGGATCGCCCCCGCCTCGATCGCCGGCCAGAAGTCGCCGCGGACACCGGCCACGATGTCGGCCTTCTCCTCGACCGGCCGCCCGCGCAGCGACGCGGCGTGGACCGCCGCCCGCTTGGTGAGCAGGGCGCCGAGGTTGAGCTCCCCTTTCACCCCGCCCTGCAGGCCGATGACTACCAGGCGGCCTCCCACGGCCAACACGGCGACGTTGCGGGCGAGATACACCGCGCCCATGTTGTCGAGGATGACGTCCGCCCCGTGGCCGTTGGTAGTCTCGCGGATCCTGGCAACGAAGTCGTCGTCGCGGTAGGAGACCGCGAGGTGGGCGCCGAGCCCCCGCACCCTGGCCAGTTTGGCCGCAGTGCCGGCGGTGGTCGCGACCAGCGCGTTCGGACGTAGCGCGCGGACCGCCTGGATCGCGAAGGTCCCGATGCCGGACGCCCCGCCGTGCACGAGGAAGACCTCATGGTCGCGCAGACCGGCGATGCCGAAGACCGTGGAGTACACCGTGCAGGCCACCTCGGGCAGAGCGGCCGCCGTGATGAGGTCGACCC
>NZ_CDWRCK010000008.1:30581-35426 GCF_977927595.1 Frankia sp. CcWB3 | reverse complement strand
GTCACAGATAGTGTCGAGCCGGTCAATCAGCCGCCCCATGTGAGGAAGTCGAGGAGCTGACCGTGAGTAACATCGCAGCCCCGCGCCTGCCGGTTCCGGGTCCGGACCTTCGTGCACCCGGTCAGGGTGGACCCGCGTTCGACGACCAGGTTTTCAACCGTCTGTTGGCCAACCGCATCGTCTTCCTCGGCTCGGTCGTCGAGGACTCGATCGCCAACGCGATCTGTGCGCAGCTCCTGCTGCTCAACGCGGAGGATCCGACCCGCGACATTTTCCTCTACATCAACTCGCCGGGTGGGTCGGTGAGCGCCGGTATGGCGATCTACGACACCATGCAGTTCGTCGAGAACGATGTCGCGACCGTCTCGCTCGGTCTCGCCGCGTCGATGGGGCAGTTCCTGCTCTGCGCCGGTGCGTCGGGTAAGCGATACTCCCTGCCGCACGCGCGGATCATGATGCACCAGCCGTCCGGTGGGATCGGGGGCACCGCCTCCGACATCGCCATCCAGGCGGAGCAGATGCTCTACACCAAGCGGATGATGCAGGAGCGCATCGCCTTCCACACCGGTCAGCCGATCGAGCAGATCGAGCGCGACTCCGACCGGGACCGGTGGTTCACCGCCGAGGAGGCCAAGGACTACGGCTTCGTCGACCACGTCGTCCAGCAGGCCCGCCAGGTTCCCAGCGAAGGCCCGGTGAGCTGAGCGGAGCCCCCGCTCACCGGATCGAACCGTCGTCATCCGTCCCGGAGGCAGCCACCATGTTCCACGACACGCTGTACCAGCAGATGCGGCACGAGCAGGCCCGCCAGGCAGCCGCCCAGTCGCAGGGCCGCTACGTCCTGCCGAACATCATCGAGAAAACCTCCCGCGGCGAGTACGGCATGGATCCGTACTCGAAGCTGCTCAAGGAGCGGATCGTCTTCCTCGGTGTGCAGATCGATGATGTGTCGGCGAACGACGTGATGGCGCAGTTGCTGTTCCTGGAGTCCGAGGATCCCGACCGGGATATCTCGATCTACATCAACTCGCCGGGTGGGTCGTTCACGTCGTTGACGGCGATTTACGACACGATGCAGTTCGTGCGGCCGGACATCTCGACGATCTGCATGGGGCAGGCGGCGTCGGCGGCGGCGGTGCTGCTGGCGGCGGGCACGCCGGGGAAGCGGTTCGCGCTGGAGAACAGCCGGATCCTCATCCACCAGCCGTCGGCGCAGGGCGAGGGCCAGTCGAGCGACATCGAGATCCAGGCGCGGGAGATCCTGCGGATGCGGTCCCTGCTGGAGCGGATGCTCGCCGTCCACACCGGCAAGAAGGAAGAGGACATCCGCAAGGACATCGAGCGTGACAAGATCTTCAGTGCCGACGAGGCCAAGGAGTACGGCCTGATCGACGAGGTCATCAAGACCCGGAAGTCCGCCCGGCTCGCCACCGCTCGCTGAGGTGCCGGGCCGGCGGTCCGACCCCGCGGTCGGAGCCTCGCGAGGCGTGACGTCTCGCGAGGCCGGCACGCGGTCGTCGGCCGTCGGCCGCTACCACACCCGACGCGCCGACGCGGTGAAACCCGGTCAGCAGTTCTCGTCCGTGACGCGATGGCCTAATGGGACTGCGTGGACGGGCGAGGACGGCCAAGGTGACCGTAGGCTGACCGGTATGAGCCGAGCGATTGGGCTCTCACCGGACGGCTCGGCGGGGTACCGTCCCCACGGGGATGGTTGCAGGCAGACACGCGACGACTGGGCGGTGTCAACCGCCCCTGACATGCAGGCGACACCATCGTCTGGACGAAGGGACTGAGTCCTCGGTGGCACGCATCGGTGATGGCGGTGACCTGCTCAAGTGCTCGTTCTGCGGTAAGTCGCAGAAGCAGGTGAAGAAGCTCATCGCCGGCCCTGGCGTCTATATCTGCGACGAGTGCATCGATCTCTGCAACGAGATCATCGAGGAGGAGCTGTCCGAATCCTCCGAGCTCAAGTGGGACGAACTGCCCAAGCCACGCGAGATCTACGAGTTCCTCGACAGTTACGTGGTGGGGCAGGAGACGGCGAAGAAGACCCTCTCCGTCGCGGTCTACAACCACTACAAGCGGGTCCAGGCGGGCGGATCCAGCGGTGACGGGAGCAAGGGCGAGGTCGAGCTCGCGAAGAGCAACATCCTGCTGCTCGGGCCGACGGGCTGCGGCAAGACGCTGCTCGCCCAGACTCTCGCGCGAATGCTCAACGTCCCGTTTGCCATCGCCGATGCCACCGCGCTGACCGAGGCGGGCTACGTCGGGGAAGACGTCGAGAACATTCTGCTCAAACTCATTCAGGCCGCCGACTATGACGTTAAAAAGGCCGAGACCGGGATTATCTACATCGACGAGGTCGACAAGATCGCCCGGAAGTCGGAGAACCCGAGCATCACGCGGGACGTGTCCGGTGAGGGCGTGCAACAGGCCCTGTTGAAGATCCTCGAAGGCACCACGGCCAGCGTGCCGCCACAGGGCGGGCGCAAGCACCCGCATCAGGAGTTCATCCAGATCGACACGACGAACGTGCTGTTCATCGTGGGCGGGGCGTTCGCCGGGCTCGACCGGATCATCGAGTCGAGGATCGGCAAGAAGTCGCTGGGGTTCCGCGCCGTACTGCACGGCAAGGACGACCCGGACGGATCCGACGTCTTCGGCGACATCATGCCCGAGGACCTGCTGAAGTACGGCATGATTCCGGAGTTCATCGGCCGGCTCCCGGTGATCACCAGCGTGTCCAACCTGGATCGGGAGGCGCTGATCCGCATCCTCACCGAGCCGAAGAACGCCCTCGTCCGCCAGTACAAGCGACTGTTCGAGCTGGACAGCGTCGACCTCGACTTCACCTCGGACGCGCTCGAGGCCATCGCGGACCAGGCGATCCTGCGTGGGACCGGTGCCCGCGGGCTGCGAGCGATCATGGAAGAGGTCCTGCTCTCGGTGATGTACGACATCCCGAGCCGCAAGGACGTGGCCCGGGTCGTCGTCACCCGCGAGGTCGTGCTGGAGCACGTCAATCCGACGCTGGTCCCGCGCGACGTCGTGTCCAAGCGGCCTCCCCGCCAGGAGAAGTCGGCCTGACGGCGCCCACCCGGCGCCCACTCAGTGCATCCCGTGCGTCGGGTCCAGCGCGGTCAGGGTCCGGCGGGCCTCAGCCAGATGGTAGAAGGACCCGGTCACCAGGATCGCCCCACCCGGCCCCGCCGCGTCCCGCAGGGCGTGGCGGACGGCGCAGCCGACGTCGGAGGCGGCGTGGGCCGGCATCCCCCGCGCCCGCGCCGCGGAGACCAGGCGCTCGGCGTGGATGGCCCGCGGTGACGCCGGTTCGCAGGCGATCAGCGAGCTGATCGGTTGGTGGCGCAGTTCCGCGAGAGTCCCCTCGTAGTCGTGACCGCGCAGCGCCCCGTAGACGACGGTCCACTCCCGCCCGGGGAACTCCTCACCCAGGGACCGGGCGAGCGCCGCGCCCGCTGCCGGGTTGTGCGCCCCGTCAAGCACGCACAGCGGCTGTGCGCGCACGATTTCCAGGTGTCCCGGCGCCCGGACGCCCCCGAGACCGGTCCGGACCACGGCGTCGGGGAGGGGATGACCGGCGAAGGTCTCCACGGCGGCCAGGGCGCACGCCGCGTTGGCATCCTGATAGGCACCGTGCAGGGACAGCCGCACGTCGTCGTAGCGCGCCTGCGGGGTGCGGAAACCGCCCCGTCGACCCGCCGCGTCCGGGTGGCCGGCGACCGCGGCGAAGTCCTGGCCCAGCCGCAGGATATCCGTGGCCGGGGTCCGGGCGAAGATGTCGTAGAAGTGGGGGTCCACCTCGCCGAGCACCAGGTGACTGCCGGGCTTGACGATCCCGGCCTTCTCGCGGGCCACGCCCGCCATACTCCCGGCGTAGTCCAGATGATCCGCGCCGATGCTGGTGACGACCGCGACCCGCCCGTCGGCGATGTTCGTGGCGTCCCAGCGGCCGAGCAGGCCCACCTCGACCACGGCGACGTCGACGGCCAGGTCGGCGAACCATCGGAAGGCGGTGGCCGTCAGCAGCTCGAAGAAGGTGGGCCGTCCGCTCATCGGGGCGGCCGCGTCCAGGACGGTGCCCACGCAGCGTCCGAATTCCTCGTCGCCGATCGGTTGGCCGTCGACGACCAGGCGCTCGTTCACCCGCTCCAGATGCGGACTGGTGTACAGCCCCACCCGCAGCCCCGCCGCGCCCAGCAGCGCCGAGATGATCCGCGCCGTCGAGGTCTTGCCGTTCGTGCCGGTCAGATGGATCAGCGGAACCGCCCGGTGCGGATCCCCGAGCCGGCCCGCCAGCTCCCGCATCCGGTCGAGGCTCGGCACCGGCCGACCCGCCGGCATCGTCTGCTTCTCGAGATCCACCGTGTTGTTCAGGGCGGCCCACGCCGACTCGTACGTCCACTTCACAGGCTGGTTCCACTTCACCGGCTGGTTTCGCCCTCCTTCGACCTGGGGTCGACAGTAGTCCGCGGGAGTCTGCGGGCAGGTGCGCCGGACGCGTCCTCTGCGGGGGGAGCGCGGGCACCTGCGCGGGCACTTGCGTGGGCGGGAGTGAACCCGGTGGACCCGGACCATCGGGCCGTACCATCGGGGATGTGACAGGCGCCGCCGGGACCACCGGAACCGCCCATGCTCCTGATCATGAGCGGGAGGGCCCACGCGCGTTCGCGGCCGAGTGCTCCCGGCGCCGCGAGGTCCGCGCCCGGCCGGACTTCGACCGGCTGAGCCGTCTGCTGGATCTGCTCGGCCAGCCGCAGCGGGCCCTTCCAAGCATCGTGGTGACCGGCTCGGTGGGGAAGAGCTCCACGGTGTCGGCGATTA
>NZ_CDWRCK010000008.1:1690-30186 GCF_977927595.1 Frankia sp. CcWB3 | reverse complement strand
CCTGTGGAGGGTTCGAAACGCGCAAGTTATTTCATTTCGACTCCTTACCGCGCTGCTGCACTCGTTCGGCATCCGCGCGGGATCGTTGAGTTCGCCGGGCTGGCTTGGGGCCGAGCAGCGGGTGGGGCTGGCCGGCGCCACGATCGATCCCGACGTCCTCGGCCGCGCCTACGCCGATATCGCGCCGTACCTGCCGCTGATCGAGGACGACGGCCGGCTGAGCGCCTTCGAGCTGCTTGCCGCCGTGGTCTTCGCCGCCTTCGCCGACGCTCCCGCCGACCTCGCCGTGATTGAGTCCGGCTGGGACGACGCCGGCGAGCTGAGCGCACTGCTCGACGCGCCGGTGTCGGTCGTCACCCCCGTGGCGGTGGGCGAGCGGGAGCCGGCGGCGGGCCTGGACCGGATCACCGCGCGGACGGCGGGGGTCATCCGCGCCGACACCCTGGTCGTGCTGGCCCAGCAGGTCCTGCCCGCCGCGCAGGCGCTGCTGCGGCGCGCCGCCGAGACCGGGGCGACGGTCGCCCGGGAGGGGCTGGAGTTCGGCGTACTCGGCCGGCAGGTGGCTGTCGGGGGGCAGATGATCACACTGAAGGGGCTGGGCGGCACCTACGAGGAGATCTTCCTGCCGCTGCACGGCGCGCATCAGGCCCACAACGCAGCGGTCGCGCTGGCCGCGGTCGAGGCGTTCCTCGGCGGCGGGCGCAACCAGCTCGACGTCGATGCGGTCCGCGCCGGTTTCGCCGAGGTGGACTCCCGGGGCCGGCTGGAGGTCGTCCGCCGGTCCCCGACGATCATTCTTGACGTGGCCGACTCGCCCGTGGCGGCGGGCGCGCTGGCCGCGGCGCTCGACGAGGCGTTCACCTTCGACGTCCTCGTCGGGGTCATCGCCATCGAGCGCGAGGTCGAGGGCGCCGCGGCGCGGGACGGTGCCGCCGCTCGGGACGGTGGTGGCGGGCGGGATGCGGCGGAGCTCCTGGCCGTCCTGGAGCCGGTCCTGAACACGGTGGTGGTCACCGCCGGTGCCGGGCCCGGATCGCTGCCGGTCGACGGTCTCGCCGCGGTCGCCGTGGGTGTCTTCGGCGCCGACCGGGTGGAGGTCGTACCCCGGTTGGACGACGCGATCGACGCCGGGGTGCGCATCGCCGAGGAGGACGCCAATCTGGGGGGCGCCGGCGTGGTGATCACTGGTTCGGCATCTGTCGTGGGTCGGGCCCGGGCGTTGCTGCGCCCGTGACACGTCCTCCTGGGTTTCCCGACATGTTCCCGACGCGTTCCTGATGCGGTTGCGGGGTGTTTCCGGGACGCCGCGGTCCCGTCACGGTGCGGGCGTGGGCACCCTGTAAGTTGACGGGGGATCCTTGGGTCCCTCGTCAAGGACGACGAAGTCGATGATCGAGAAGGAGTACCGTGTCCGTCGAGCGCACCCTCATCCTGGTCAAGCCCGATGGCGTCAGCCGTGGCCTCGTCGGTGAGGTCGTCGGCCGGCTCGAGCGCAAGGGGCTCACTCTGGTGGCGCTCGAACTACGCACGCTGGAGCGGTCCGTCGCCGAGACGCACTATGGCGAGCACGCCAGCAAGCCGTTCTTCGGTGAACTGGTCGACTTCATCACCTCCGGGCCGCTGGTGGCCCTCGTGGCCGAGGGGCCGCGTGCGGTGGAGGCGTCGCGTGGGCTGATCGGCGCGACCGATCCGGTCAAGGCCGCGCCCGGCTCGCTGCGTGGGGACTACGCGCTGGAGATCGGCCAGAACCTCGTGCACGGCTCGGACTCGCCGGAGTCCGCCAAGCGGGAGATCGACCTCTTCTTCCCGGGCCTGAGCTGACCGCGTAGCCGTTCACACCGACCGGGGCGTTCCCGAGACGTCCCGAGATGCCCCGAGACGCCGCCGGTCGGATTTCGGGTGGCCTCTCAGGGCCTGGCCGGGACCGTAGGCGTGTCGCCCTCGTGATTCGTGGGTGTGCGCAGGGCGGTTCCGGCCCAAGGGTGACACGAAACCGGCCCATCACCGACCGGGGCGGCGAGGGGCCCGGTGTCGGTCTACCCTTCAAGTACTTGCCCGGAGCGTGTCCGGTGGGTCGCGGTAACCGACAGGGTCGTGGTCGGTGGCCGTGGTCGAATCCCCGGTGGGCGCCTGGGTCGTCCTGTTCGATCTACGAACTCTGTACGTGTTCCACGCGCTTCTCCGGCTCCTCGGTAGGCCGTGCCTGTCGGTCACGCCGGAGGCGGCCAGGACCGCATCCCCCGGGAAGGTCGGTACCCGACGATGTCCAGTTCGCTGTCGTTCCTCGGTCGTGACATGGCCGTCGACCTCGGTACCGCCAACACGCTGGTGTACGTGCGCGGCCGCGGGATCGTCCTCAACGAACCGAGCGTGGTCGCGATCAACACCACCACCTCGGGCATTCTCGCCGTCGGAACCGACGCCAAGCGGATGATCGGCCGGACGCCCGGCAACGTGGTGGCCGTGCGGCCGCTGAAGGACGGCGTCATCGCCGACTTCGAGACGACCGAGCGGATGCTGCGCTACTTCATCCAGAAGGTGCACCGGCGGCGCCATTTCGCCAAGCCCAGGCTGGTCGTGTGCGTGCCCTCCGGCATCACGGGAGTGGAACAGCGGGCCGTGAAGGACGCCGGCTACCAGGCCGGCGCCCGAAAGGTCTACATCATTGAGGAGCCGATGGCCGCGGCGATCGGCGCTGGTCTGCCGGTGCACGAGCCGACCGGCAACATGGTCGTGGATATCGGTGGGGGCACCACCGAGGTCGCCGTGATCTCACTGGGCGGCATCGTCACCAGCCAGTCGATCCGCACCGCCGGGGACGAACTCGACGTCGCGATCATCTCCTACGTCAAGAAGGAGTACTCGCTGATGCTCGGCGAACGCACCGCCGAGGAGATTAAGATGGCGATTGGGTCGGCGCACAAGGTTCCCGACGAGCCCAGCGCCGAGATCCGTGGGCGCGACCTGATCACTGGACTGCCGAAGACGATCGTGGTGACGGCGGAGGAGATCCGCAAGGCGATCGAGGATCCAGTCAACGCGGTCATCGACGCGGTGAAGGTGACCCTCGACCGCTGCCCGCCGGAGCTCTCCGGCGACATCATGGACCGCGGCATCGTCCTCACCGGCGGCGGGGCGCTGCTGCGCGGTCTCGACGAGCGGCTGCGGCAGGAGACCGGCATGCCGATCCACATCGCGGAGAATCCGCTGCATTCGGTTGCAATGGGGTCGGGCAAGTGCGTGGAGGAGTTCGAGGCCCTACAGCAGGTACTGATCTCCGAGCCGCGGCGCTAGGCGGTTGCGCAGGGCCCTTGCCGATCCCTTCCCATTGGACCGATCCTTTCCCATTGGAATAGCCGGAGCGGCGCCTGGTGCCGCGTGGCCGTCGCCGCGTGGCACCGGATCGCGCAAGAGTGTGTTCGGAGGGTGTTGTGGGCCGTGGCACGAGGCGATCCCGCCTGGTGATCGTCGCCCTGCTCATCGTCGCCTTCACCCTGATCACCCTGGACTACCGGACCGGGAGATCGGCCACCGGAGCACGCGGGGTCCTGCACTCGATCTTCGGGGGGGTCGAGAACGGCGTTACGACGGTCACCCGCCCGATCGGCCGGACCGTCTCCTCCCTGACGCACCCGAACCGCTATCACGACCGGGCGGACCGACTCGCGGAGGAGAACGCCCGCCTGCGCCGCCAGATCGCCGACGACACCGAGATCGGCCGGATGTCAACCGAACTCGCAGATCTTCGTTTGCTGGCAGATAAGGGCCAGTACACCGTCGTGCCGGCAAAGGTGATTGCGGTCGGTGACGTGACGGGGACGGACTGGACCGTCACCATCAACGCCGGCAGGGCCGACGGCATCGTGGTCGACAAGACCGTGCTCAATGCCGACGGGCTGGTCGGCACGGTGTCCGGCGTGACCGAGCACACCGCAATCGTCCGGCTGGCCTGCGACCCGGGCAGTCACATCGGAGCCCGGCTCGAACGCACCCAGCTGCTCGGTGCCGTGGTCGGTGGGCAGGGACCAAGCACGTTGACCTTCACGCTGTACGACGCCTCGTACCGGGTGCAGAAGGGCGATCGGCTGGTCACCTTTGGCAGCCTCGACTACGTCGCCGGCGTCCCGATCGGTGCAGTCACCAAGGTCACCGACGTCGATGGTCTGTCGCGGACCGCCGAGGTCAGACCGTACGCGTCGGTCGGCACTCCGGACCTGGTCGGAGTGGTGGTTGGCAAGCCACCGGCTGACCCCGGCGACCGGGTACTGAAGCCCAGGCCGGTGCCGACCGAGCCGGCTGCGCTTGTCCCGCCGGCCCCGCCGTCCCCCACTGCCGGGTCGCCGGTGGAGGGATCACCGGCCGGGGCGGCATCCGGTGTCCGGGGCGGAGCGGGTTGAGCGTGATGTGGGGCACCGCCGGCTCTGAGGAGACCCTGCGCGGGCGCGCCGTCGTGGCCGCGGTCGTGCTCCTGACCGTCGCCCTGATCTTCCAGGTCTCCGTGATTGCCCGGTTGAGCCTGCCCGGCGGCCGGCTCGACCTCATGCTCGTCCTGTTGGCGGCGATCGCGCTGATCGAGGGGCCGCTGCTCGGCGCGGTCGCCGGCTTCGTGGCGGGATTGCTGGCCGATCTGTCCTCCACTCATGTTCTCGGTCAGACTGCTCTCGTTTTGTGTCTGATCGGTTACGCTGCCGGACTGGCGATGGATGCGGCGGAGCGGTCGGTGGTGGTTCCCCTGGCGGCGATCGGTGGGGCGAGTGTGCTGGGCACTCTCGGGTACGCCGCCACCACCTCGATCCTCGGTGAGGCGGCGTTGACGGGAGGTCAGGCTGTGCTGCGGGCGTTGGCGGCCGGCGTCTACGCCCTCCTGCTCACCCCGTTCCTGTTCCCGTTGCTGCTCGCGGGCTCCCGGCGGCTGGCCGGCGGTCGGCGGCGGGAGTCGCGATGAACGACCGGGTGCGGGTCCGCGTCCTGCTGCTGCGCGTGCTGGTCGTTTCCCTGCTCATCACACTCGGCGCGCGGCTGTGGGTACTCCAGATCCTGGACGGTGACCGGTACCGCCGGGTCGCCGAGACCAACCGGGTCCGCGAGGTGGTGACGCCCGCGACCCGGGGGATGATCCTTGACGATAAGGGGCAGGCCCTCGTCCGCAACCGTACGTCGCTGGTCATCTCGGTGAACCGGTCGACCACGGATCGGCAGGCCGACCAGGGCCAGGCCGTCCTCGCCCGCCTCGCCGCGGTGATCGGCACCCCCGTGGACGAGCTCGCCCGGCGGATCCGGTTCTGTAGCGCCCAGGTGAAGCCGCCCTGCTGGAACGGATCGCCCTACCAGCCGGTACCGGTCGCCAAGGACGTCAGCCCGCAGCAGGCCCTCGCCGTCATCGAACATCCCGACCGCTTCCCCGGCGTCTCCGCCGACCTGCAGGCCGTCCGCGAGTACCCGCATGGCGCGCTGGCCGCGCACGAGCTGGGCTATCTCGCGCCGGTCAGTCAGGACCAGCTCGACAAGCAGGGGGATGAGAAGGGCTACCACCTCAACAGCCTGATCGGCGTTGCCGGCCTGGAGAGCACCTATGACGACGAGCTGCGCGGCACCGACGGGGTGGAACGCCTGGAGGTGGACCGGTTCGGCCGGGTGGCCGGTACCGCGTCGACCACCGCGCCGCTCAGCGGTGACCACCTGGTGCTCAACCTTGACCTCGACGTGCAGCAGGCGGTCGAGCAGGCGCTGACGGACACGATCAACAAGCTCGGGGGCGGCCCGCGCACCGCTTCCGCGGTCGTGCTGGACGTGCGCACCGGCGGGGTGGTCGCGATGGCGAGCCTGCCGTCCTACGACCCGTCGGTCTTCGTCGGCGGGGTCTCGGAGAACGACTACCGGGCGCTGTCCGATCCCGCGAACGGCATCCCGCTGCTCTCGCGGGCCTACCAGGGGTCGGGGGCGGCCGGCTCCACCTTCAAGGCCATCTCCGCCGCCGTCGCCTTGCAGAACCTGGGCGCCAAGGGGAACGACCTCTACGACTGCGCGCCCAGCCTGCAGATCGGTGACCAGGTCTTCCACAACTTCGACGGCCAGTCGGCCGGTCCGATCATCCTGCACCAGGCGCTGGTCATCTCCTGTGACGTCATCTTCGACAAGTTCGCCTACGACGCCTGGCTCGCGGACGGCGGGCTGCGCAACGGCCGTGGGCCCTATTCCGCCCCGAAAGAGTACTTTGTCAGGATGGCCCAGGCGATGGGCTTGGGCCGGACCACCGGGCTGGACCTGCCCGGCGAAACGCGGGGCTTCGTCGTCGACCGCGCCGGCGCCAAGGCGATCTGGGCGGAGCTCAAGGACTCCTACTGCCGGCGGGCCAAGAACGGCTACCCGGAGGAGCCCGACCCGGCCAAGGCCGAGCGGTACCGCAAGTACGCCGCCGAGGCGTGCGTCGACGGCTATCTGTACAACGCCGGTGCCGCTGCCCAGTTCGCGATCGGCCAGGGCCAGTACCTGTCGCTGAGCCCGCTGCAGCTCGCCGTCGCCTATGCGGCCATCGCCAACGGCGGCACCCTGTACAAGCCCACCCTCGCCAAGGCCACCGTGTCTCCGGACGGCAAGGTCGTCAGGACCTTCGCGCCGCGCCGGGCCGGGACGCTGCCGGTCTCACCGGAGAACCTTGCTTACATCCGGGACAGCCTGCGGGGGGTGACGACGGAGGGCGGGGGCACCGCCACCGGCGTCTTCGCGGACTGGCCGAGCGACGTCGTCCCGATCGCGGCAAAGACCGGAACCGCCGAGGTCGAGGGCAAGGGGGACACCTCCTGGTTCGCCTCCTTCGCGCCGGCGAACGACCCCCAGTTCGCCGTCGTGGTCACCATCCCGGACTCCGGGACCGGCGCGGAGTTCGCGGCTCCGGTGGCCAAGCAGATCTACCAGGCGATCTACGGTGTCGGCCGGCCGGCGGCGATGCCGGGTGGGAAACCGCCGGCCGAGCCGCCGAAGATCAACCGGGACGGGACGATCGCGGCGTCGTCACCGCAGCCCGCCCCCGCGACGCCGACATCGCCGGCCGGATCGGCGCCGATCCTGGCCGGCCCCCTGTCCGGTACCAGCGGCGCGGGCGCGACGGCGACGGGCCGGGCGCCACCCTGACGGCCACCTTGTGCCGTGAGGGCGGGGCCTCGGGATGAGGTGGGAGCCCAGGATGTGAATGTCGCGTCGGCGTGACGGTGGTGGCGGGAGGCGCAGTGGTAGACGAAGCGGGACCCACCGCACTTCGATCGTCTCCGGTGCCCATCCGGGGGCGGATCGGGCACCTGCGGGAGAGGGCTTCCGGACCCCACTCGCCGCTGCGCCGGCTCGACTGGCCGCTGCAGCTCTGCGTCATCGCGTTGTCCGTTCTCGGTGCTCTGCTGGTCTGGTCGGCGACCCGCCAGCGGCTCAGCGAGGCGGGCAGTGATCCCAACACCTTCCTCGATCGGCACCTGCTGAACCTGGCCATCGGGCTGGTGCTCGGCGCGGTTGCGACCGTCATCGACTACCGGGCGGTGCGGGCCTACGCGCCCTTCGTCTATCTCGGCTCGCTCGTCGGGCTCGTCGCGGTACTCCCGTTCGGTTCGACGATCAACGGCGCGCACTCGTGGATTGTGCTGCCTGCCGGCTTCCAGCTGCAGCCGTCCGAGTTCGCCAAGGTGGCGCTCGTGGTCGGCGTGGCGATGATCTTCGGTGAGAAACACGAGGACCGGCACACGGGAGTCCGGCGCGGCGCCCCCGGCCACGGTGACGTGCTGCTCGTGCTCGGGCTCACCGTGGTCCCGACCGGCTTGATCATGTTGCAGCCGGACTTCGGTACCGTCATGGTTCTGGTCTTCACCACCCTCGGCATGCTGGCGGTCAGCGGCGCGCCGCGCCGATGGGTGCTGGGGCTGATCCTCTGCGGTGTGCTGTTCGGCGGCGCGATCCTCCAGTTCCACCTCCTGAAGCCGTATCAGGAGGCCCGGCTGACCTCGTTCGTCTCCGAGAACAAGGCATCGTCCGGCACGGGCTACAACGTCGACCAGGCGATGATCGCGATCGCCAACGGCGGAATCTCCGGACGGGGCCTGCTGCACGGCCAGCAGACCCAGGGCCAGTTCGTCCCCGAGCAGCAGACAGACTTCGTGTTCAGTGTCGCGGGGGAGGAACTGGGATACCTCGGGGCTGGCGGAATCATCGTGCTGCTCGGCGTGGTTCTGTGGCGGGCCCTGTCAATCGGCTTCGACTCGCAGGACTCCTTCGGCACGCTCGTCGCCACCGGGGTCGTCTCCTGGTTCACCTTCCAGGCGTTCGTCAACATCGGCATGTGCCTGGGCATCATGCCGGTCACCGGCCTGCCGTTGCCTTTTCTCTCCTACGGCGGTTCGTCGATGTTCGCAAACATGATCGCTGTCGGGCTCCTGCAGAACGTGCGGCTGCGATCCCGATCGGACCCGTATGCCTCCTGAGTCCGCCCGGCTGCACTTCCCGCCCGGCCGCGTTTCCCGGGCCGGCCGAGCGTCGAGGTGGACCTGGCGCGTGCCGTAGGCTCGCATGCATGTCCGGACAGTCGCTGTTCGCTCGCCTGGAGCCGCTGCTCCCGCGGGTGCGAAGGCCCGTGCAGTACGTTGGAGGCGAGGGCAACTCCACGGTCAAACCCTGGGACTCCGCTGCCGTCCGCTGGTGCCTGATGTATCCGGACGCCTACGAGATCGGCCTGCCCAACCAGGGGCTGCAGATTCTGTACGAGATCCTCAACGAGCAGCCGGATGTGCTCGCCGAGCGCACCTACTCGGTGTGGCCGGACCTGGAAGCGTTGCTGCGCGAGCACGGGCTGCCGCAGTTCACGGTGGACGCCCACCGCGCGGTGGGCGATTTCGACCTGTTGGGCATCAGTTTCGCCACCGAGCTCGGGTATACCAACCTGCTGACGGCACTCGATCTTGCCGGGATCTCGTTGCACGCGGCCGAGCGCACCGACGCTGATCCGCTGGTCATCGCGGGGGGGCATGCCGCCTTCAATCCCGAGCCGATCGCCACGTTCGTCGACGCCGTCGTGCTCGGCGACGGCGAGCAGGCCGTGCTGGGCATCACCGACGTGGTTCGCGCCTGGAAGGCGGCCGGGAGTCCCGGTGGCCGGGGCGAGCTGTTGCACTGGCTGGCCCGTCGGCGCCTGGTGTACGTGCCGGCGTTCTACGACGTCTCCTACCGGCCCGACGGCCGTATTCGGTCGGTCACCCGCAACCGGGACGACGTGCCGGTCCGGCCGAGCAAGCACACGCTGTCCGATCTCGACTCCTGGCCGTATCCGAAGGCTCCGCTGGTCCCGCTCGCCGAGACGGTGCACGGGCGGATGAGCGTGGAGATCTTCCGCGGCTGCACCCGGGGCTGCCGGTTCTGCCAGGCCGGGATGATCACCCGTCCGGTGCGTGAGCGTAACATCGCCACCATCGGTGCGATGGTCGACGCGGGGCTGCGCGCGACGGGATTCTCCGAGGTCGGCCTGCTGTCGTTGTCGAGCGCGGACCACACCGAGATCGGCGAGATCGCCACCGGTCTCGCCGACCGGTACGAGGGCACCAACGTCTCGTTGAGCCTGCCGTCCACCCGGGTGGACGCCTTCAACGTCACGCTCGCGAACGAGTTCTCCCGTAACGGCCGGCGTAGCGGGCTGACCTTCGCCCCTGAGGGCGGTTCCGAGCGGCTGCGCCGGGTCATCAACAAGATGGTCAGTGCCGAGGACCTGGTCCGCACCGTCAGCACCGCTTACGCTCACGGCTGGCGGCAGGTGAAGCTCTATTTCATGTGCGGCCTGCCGACCGAGACCGACGAAGACGTGCTGGAGATCGCCGACCTCGCCCGGGAGGTCATCCGGGCCGGTCGGCGGGTCAGCGGGCAGCGCGACATCCGCTGCACCGTGTCGATCGGCGGGTTCGTGCCCAAGCCGCACACCCCGTTTCAGTGGGCGGGGCAGGCGCCGCACGAGGTGACCGACGCTCGGCTGAAGCTGCTCCGTGATGCCGTGCGCGCCGATCGTGAGGTGGGTCGGGCGATCGGTTTCCGTTACCACGACGGTCGGCCAGGCATCATCGAGGGCCTGCTGGCTCGCGGTGACCGCCGGGTGGGTGCGGTGATCGAACGGGTCTGGCGGGACGGTGGCCGCTTCGACGGCTGGAACGAGTACTTCTCGTTCGAACGCTGGGAGTCCGCGTGCGCGGCGGAGCTCGGACCGCTGGGGGTGTCGCTGGACTGGTTCACCACCCGCGAGCGTGACGAACGCGAGGTGCTGGCCTGGGATCACCTCGACGCGGGCCTCGACCGGGACTGGCTGTGGGCCGACTGGCAGGAATCGCTGAGCGGGAATGAGCTCGATGACTGTCGCTGGACACCCTGCTACGACTGCGGGGTCTGCCCGACGATGGGCACCGACACCCAGATCGGCCCGACCGGACGTCGACTGCTCCCCGTGCTTGCGGTGTCGAACCTCCAGGGCCCCGGGTCCGGGCAGGCCGAGCGACCGCAGCCAGCCGTTCAACCCGATCCCGCGACCGCGTCGCGGCTCGCCCCGGCTCCGGTGGGCAGTGGCGCGGCGACCTGAGGGACCGCCGCCTCCGCCGGTGGTCGAACGGGTGCGACTTCGTTTCGCGAAGCGGGGCCGGCTGAGATTCCTCTCACATCGGGACGTGGCGCGCACGTTCGAGCGCGCGTTGCGCCGAGCCGGGGTCCCGATGGCCTATTCGGCGGGATTCAGTCCGCATCCGCGGATCTCGTGGCTGGGCGCCGCGCCGACCGGGGCGGCCAGTGAGGCCGAATACGTCGAGCTGGCCCTGGCGGCCTCGGTCGATCCGGATGCGCTGCGGGTCGGCCTGGACGCCGTTCTTCCGCCGGGGCTGGACGTGCTCGCGTGCCGCCGGGCGGAAGGCGGCGGCCTCGCCGAGCGGATCGACGCCTCGCGGTGGTCGGTACGGTTGCCGGGTGCCTCAGCTCCGGAGGTCTCCGCCGCCGTGCGGGAGCTGTTGCGCCGCGACATGGTCGAAGTTGAGCGGGCGACGAAGGACGGCCGGCGACGGTTCGATGTGCGCGCGGCAGTGGTCTCCGCCGTTTGCCGCGCAGAGAACGACACGTGTGCGATACTAGAGATGGTCGTGCGGCACACGACGCCCGCTGTACGACCAGACGACGTGCTGACCGCCCTAGGCGTGGTAGCCGGCCTGCGCTCGTCGGTGCCGCCCGAGTCCACCCGGCTCGAACAGGGCCGACTGCGTGAGAACGGCACTGTGGCGGACCCGCTGGCGCAGGACCGCAACGGCGCTGGCCGGCTGGTGGGTTGAACCTCAGCGTGTTGCAGGGCGTCGCAGGATTCCCGGCGGTACCCGCGCCGGACCGAGACAGCGGCTTCTGCGCGGTCGCGACTGCATGAGCAGCGCGCCCGGGAGCCCGAGAGGCTTCTTAACCCGTGCCCGACGACGATCTGACTATCCAGACTGAATCTGAGCCCACCCGACCGGCAGCGCGTAGGCGCAGGGCCGCGGGACGAGCGGCAGGCCCACCCGTCGATGAGCATGTCACCGCCGGGCCGAGCGTGACCGATGTGGCGCCAGCCGGGAATCCGGTTCCGGACCCGGCCGTCGCCCAGGTCCCGGGCGGGCCCCTTCCAGATGAGACCTCCGGCGACGCGCCCTCGGCGCAGGCCGAGGGCCGGCGCCGGCGCCGGGACGCTGGTTCGACTACCCGCGCCCGGACGGCCCGCGGCTCCACCAGGGCCAGGATGGAACCGGCGGATACCGCCGAAGCCGACGCTCCCTCGACCACCCCGGTCGGCGAACCAGTTCCGGTCGATAAACCCGCCACCGTCGAATCCGTCACTGTCATCCCGGCCCCGCACGACACGGCGGAGGCCACCGGACCGGTGCCGGCGCGGCGCGCCCGGGTGGCACGCAGCCGCCGCGCTGTGCGTGAGGTGACCGAGGTGGCGGTCGCCCCTCCCGCCGAGGATGCCCCTCCCGCCGAGGAGGTGTCGCGGGACGTCGTATCGCCGGACGTCGCTGCGAAGCCGAAACGGACCAGGGCCCGTCGTGCCATCTCCGGACTGATGACGCCCGCTGCCGCGGTGCCGGACCCGGCCGCTGCGACCGCCCTCGGTCCGGCGATGCCGGATGTCGGTGCGACCGGGTCCGTCGGTGTACCCGCGGGTTCGACCGCCGCCATGGTGTCGGCTCCCGACACGCCCGGGCCCGCGGAACCGGAGTCCGCGCAGCCCGGGACCGATGAGCCCGGCGTCGCCGAGCCGGTGGCCCGGGAGTCGACCGCTGAGTCGAGCTCTGCCGAACCCGAGGTCGGCAGCAGCCGGAGCGCGGTGACAAAGGCCAGGCGGGCGACCGCTCCGACCTGGGCCGGGATCCATAACGAGCTGGTCGTCGAGCCGGCGATCCGTCCCGTGCTCCGGCGACCGGTCGCCATGGTGACCTTCCAGGCTCCCGAACCGGCGGTCGTGGAGGCTCGCTGGCGGCGTGCCGCCGAACTCGGATCCGCCGCCACCGCGGTGGACTCCGTGGCGGGCACGGCGTTCCCGTCCGCCGAGCGGCAGCATGCCGAGGCACCGGCTCATCCCCGGGACGAGGCGGACGTGGTCACCGATCCCGACACGACCGATCTTGACACGATGGGCGACCTCGCGGGCGGCGAGGAGGACAGCGAATTCGACGACGACCCGGACGGGGGCGGCTCGGCCTCCACCCGCCGTCGGCGCCGTGGTCGCCGTGGTCGTGGTCGGGCCCGGGGCGACGAGGACGGCGTGGAGTCCGGCCCGGAGGACGGCGTCGCGGCCGCGGACGACACGGGTCGCGAGGGTGTGGCGCAGGACGCGGACGGTGCGGACGGCTCGTCCGCGGCCGGGCAGGGAACCGGGTCGGTGCCGGCCGGCGCGTCGGATGAGGGCGCCGAGACGCCCCCCGGCGCGGCGGAGGAAAACGCCGAGCGTGACGGTGAGGACGAGGACGACCGGCTGGGAGGGGCCCGCCGCCGCCGACGGCGGCGGCGGCGCGGCGGCGGCGACGAGCCGGCGCTCGCCGACGACCCGCCGAACACGGTCGTCCACGTCCGGGAGACCCGCAAGGACGAGGACCTAGTCCGGGGGCTGAGCGGGTCCACCCGTCTGGAAGCCAAGCGTCAGCGGCGCCGGGAGGGTCGCGACAGCGGTCGGCGTCGGCCGCCGATCGTCACCGAGGCGGAGTTCCTGGCCCGGCGGGAGTCAGTCGAACGCCGGATGGTCGTCCGCCACGCGGGGGACCGCACCCAGATCGCCGTGCTGGAGGACGGGGTACTCGTCGAGCACTTCGTGACCCGGGCGAGCTCGGCGTCCTACGCGGGCAACATCTACCTCGGCCGAGTGCAGAACGTGCTGGCCAGCATGGAGGCGGCCTTCGTCGACATCGGCAAAGGACGCAATGCCGTCCTCTATGCCGGCGAGGTCAACTACGACGCCTCCGGGCTGGACGGTCGGCCCCGCAAGATCGAGCAGGTACTCAAGTCCGGCCAGTCGGTCCTGGTCCAGGTGTCCAAGGATCCGATCGGGCACAAGGGCGCGCGGCTCACCAGCCAGATCAGCCTGCCGGGGCGGTACCTGGTGTTCGTCCCGGACGGGCAGAACGCCGGGATCAGCCGCAAGTTGCCGGACACCGAACGAGCCCGGCTCAAGAGCATCCTGAAGAAAATCACGCCCGAGGACGGCGGGGTCATCGTGCGCACCGCCGCCGAGGGTGCCAGCGAGGCCGAGCTGGAACGCGACATCGAGCGGCTCGCCGCCCAGTGGGAGGACATCGAGCGCAAGGCGAAGAAGGCGTCGGCGCCCTCGCTGCTCTACGGCGAGCCGGACCTGGTCGTCCGGGTGATCCGGGACATCTTCAACGAGGACTTCACCGAGCTGGTCGTCCAGGGCTCAGGTGAGGCCACCACGATCGAGGAGTACATCGACACAGTGGCTCCCGATCTGCGGCCGCGGATCCGCCGCTACACCGGAACCGGTGACGTTTTCGCCGAGTACCGGGTAGACGAGCAGCTCGCCAAGGCCCTCGACCGCAAGGTCTGGCTGCCCTCGGGTGGATCGCTCGTCATCGACCGGACTGAGGCGATGACGGTCATCGACGTCAACACGGGCAAGTTCACCGGCAAGGGCGGCAATCTCGAGGAGACGGTCACCAAGAACAACCTGGAGGCCGCCGAGGAGATCGTCCGTCAGCTGCGGCTGCGGGATATCGGTGGCATCATCGTCATCGACTTCATTGACATGGTTCTGGAGAGTAACCGGGAACTGGTCCTGCGCCGGCTCACCGAGTGCCTTGGCCGGGACCGTACCCGGCACCAGGTCGCCGAGGTGACCAGCCTCGGGCTGGTCCAGATGACCCGCAAGCGGGTGGGGCAGGGCCTGCTGGAGGCTTACAGCGAGCCGTGCGTGCACTGCAACGGCCGAGGGGTGGTCATCCACCTCGACGGCGGCAGCGGTGCACACGCCGCAGTCGGCGTGCCGAGCGGGACCATCGTGTCCGGTGCCGGTCAGCCGACTCCGGTGGCGGTGCCCGCGCCCGCGCCGGCGGAGGGGCCCGGGTCCGGTCGTCGGGCCCGCTCCTCGTCCACGCGTGCCGTGTCCACGCGTGCCGTCGATGACCCCACGATCATCGCCGCCGCCGCGTCGGCCGGGCCCACGTCCGTATCCGAATCCGAGGCGTCCGCCGGGTCCGGCGAACCTGGTGGATCCAGCGAACCCGGCGGATCCGTCGCATCATCGACGCCTGGCGCCGCGGAGAACGTCGCCGTGACGGCTGGCGAGGGTGCGATGGCTGGCGAGGGCGTCACCGCCGCGGATACGGTGCCCGCGCATGCGGCCGACAGTGCGGCAGGGCCGGCGGACGTGGCCGCGGCTGCCGCCGCCCCGGGACCCGTGGCAGCCGGCTCCCCAGCTGGGTCGAACGGGCAGGTGCCCGTCGGCGGTGGCTCCGGCGCGGGCGGCTTCGAGGATGCCCTGCCGCCGGTGTACGCCAACTCCGATGATCCCGACAGCCTCGCGACCGCGGACAACGCCTTGCCCACTGCGGGCAAACCGGCCCGGAGCCGACGGCGGCGGGCCTCCCGGCCGGTGTCCAAGCCGGCCGAGTCGCTGGAGTCCGTGCGCTCGGCGGAGCCCCCGAGCTGATCGAGGCCTGGCGGAGAGCCGGACCGGCCGTTCAGGCGGCGGTCGGCCCGGCCCGACTCGGACCGGCGGCCGGGCCCGGGCGCACGAGCCCGCGGCCGGCATTCTCCCGCAGCAGCAGATCGAGGGTGGTCCGGGAACGGGACAGGGCTACCTCGACTGCCTGACGGGCCCGTCCTGGATCGCCCATCTGCAGGGCATAGGAGGCGATGGTCAGCGACTGCACCAGATCGTCCTGATCGGCGAGGCTCGGGCTCATCCGACCGCGTAGGACCGGCTCGTCGGCCGTGTAGGCCGCATCGGCGGGGTCGGCCGCGTCTCCTGCGTCTCCCGCCTCGAGACCACCGGGCGGCCGGCCTTCCGTCCCGGAATCGGGCAACCCCCAAGCGGATGGACCCCGTCGGCGCAGCGCGATCCATCCGGCCGCGGCCGCGGTGCCCAGCGTCCAACAGGCGCCTGCCCAGGGCGGTAGGCCGGCGAAGGCCGTGAGAGTGAGACCGACGACGACCAGCACGGTCAGCGCGCCCGTCGCGGCGGGGACCGTGCCGGGAACCGAGCCATAACGACGGGCGGCGGTGGCCGCCGGGCGGCAGACGACGGCCAGAGCGACGGCGGTACCGGCTCCTGCGGCCCAGACCACCAGCTGCCAGTACATCCTCGTCACCCCCGACGCGATCTCATTCCCGGCGTCGAAGCCTCACGATCCATCGTGGAACTCCGCCATGTGGACGTTCCATGCTTCTCCCTCCTCGGCGGCCTACACCATGGCCCGTCCGGGTCATCCCTGGATATGACCCGGATGAGCGGGGCGAGGAGCCGCGATGAGATCCGCCCGGCGGGGCCCCGTCGCGTGCGGGATGCGTGACTGCCATGCGGGGGATGCGCGGGACGGAATGGGCGGTATGCGGCGGGCGGTCCTTCGCCCCACTCCCGATGACCTGTAAGGTGGAGTCCGCATGCTCATCCGGACTGAGCGATGCTCGCTATCGGGCAATGCTCGCTGAATGACCGCCGATCGGCCGCGTTCCGGTCGATCGCGGCCCATGCGCACCCAAAGCTCCGCGGGGAACGCCGTTCCGGGTTCCGTGCGGTCACAGCGGCATAACAACAGCAGGGAGATCTGGTGTACGCGGTCGTTGCCAGTGGCGGCAAGCAGCACAGGGTCGCCGTCGGCGATGTCGTCGACGTCGAGCTCCTTCCCGGAGAGCCGGGCGCGGCCGTGAACCTTCCGGCGCTCCTGCTCGTCGATGGCGAGTCGGTCACCCACGACGCTGACGCTCTCGCGTCCGTCGCGGTCACCGCCGAGGTCGTCGGCGTCGTCAAGGGTCCGAAGATCCGGATCCACAAGTTCAAGAACAAGACCGGCTACCACAAGCGCCAGGGTCACCGCCAGAAGCTGACGCGTCTCAAGGTGACCGGCATCGAGACCGGGAAGGCCTGAGCGGGATGGCGCACAAGAAGGGCGCGAGTTCCTCGCGCAACGGGCGGGATTCGAACGCGCAGCGGCTGGGCGTGAAGCGTTTCGGCGGTCAGTACGTGAAGGCCGGCGAGATCATCGTTCGTCAGCGCGGGACCCATTTCCACCCGGGTGAGCTGGTCGGGCGCGGTAAGGACGACACGCTGTTCGCGCTCTCGCCCGGGCACGTGCAGTTCGGTCACCGGCGGGGCCGTCGGGTCGTGAATGTGGTGGCCGAGGCGGCGGTACCCGCCTGATCTGGTCGTCAAGGCCACGCTGTCGGTTCGACAGCGTGGCCTGGGCCGCCGTCAGGTGGCGATCTCGGCGATCACCGGTGCGTCAGCAGCCGCGCGTACCACCGCCCTGCCGAGCGTGGTTGCGCGGCTTTGGTGCGTCTCTCGCAGGGAGGGACTCGCGGGGAGGGATGTGGAGAGGAGGCGGTGATGCCGACGTTCGTCGACCGGGTGGTGCTGCACGCGGCGGCCGGGGACGGCGGTCATGGCTGTGCCTCCATCCACCGGGAGAAGTTCAAGCCGCTGGGCGGGCCGGACGGCGGTGACGGCGGCCGGGGTGGTGACGTCCGCCTCGTGGTGGACCCGAGCGTGACCACCCTGCTCGACTTCCACTTCCATCCGCATCAGCGCGCCTCCCGGGGACGCCCCGGCCAGGGGTCGAACCGGCACGGTGCGGACGGTGCGGACCTCGTCCTCCCGGTGCCGGACGGGACCGTCGTGCTGACGGAGGACGGCGAGCAGATCATCGACCTGGTCGGACCGGGCAGCGCGTTCGTACTGGCCCGCGGCGGCCGTGGGGGGCGGGGCAACGCGGCGCTCGCGTCGGCCCGCCGCAAGGCCCCCGGGTTCGCCGAACTCGGCGAGCCCGGCGAGCAGCTCGACGCCGTGCTGGAACTCAAGACCGTGGCCGACGTCGCGTTCGTCGGTTTTCCCAGCTCCGGCAAGTCCTCCCTGGTGTCGGTGCTCAGCGCGGCCAAGCCGAAGATCGCCGACTATCCCTTCACCACGCTGGTGCCCAATCTCGGTGTGGCGCAGGCGGGTGATCATCCGCCCTACACGGTCGCGGACGTCCCCGGCCTGATACCGGGCGCCAGCGAGGGACGCGGGCTGGGCTTGGAGTTCCTCCGGCACATCGAACGCTGCTCGGTGATCGTGCATGTGCTGGACTGCGCCACCCTGGAACCGGGCCGTGATCCGATGACCGACCTCGACGTCATCGAGGCCGAGCTCGCCGCCTACTCCGCCGATCTGTCTGACCGTCCCCGGCTGGTCGTCCTCAACAAGATCGACATTCCGGACGCCGCGGAGCTCGCGGAGCTCGTCGCCCCCGAGCTGCGAGCCCGTGACCTCGCGGTCTTCGCGGTGAGTACCGCGACCCGACGTGGCGTGCACGCGCTGTCCCTGGCCCTGGCCGACATCGTCGCCCAGCACCGGGCGGCCGCGCCGGCCCGGGCGGCGACCCGCATCGTGCTGCGTCCCCGCGCGGTGAACGAGCCCGACTTCACGGTGCGCCCCCTCGGCGACGGTTTCCTGATCATCGGGTCGAAGCCCGAGCGATGGGTGCGGCAGACCGACTTCACCAACGACGAGGCGATCGGCTTTCTCGCCGACCGGCTCGCCCGCCTCGGCGTGGAGAAGGAGCTCGCCCGCCTCGGCTCCACCGCGGGAGTGGAGGTGACCATCGGCGAGGTCACGTTCGACTGGGAGCCGACGCTGAGCGGCGGCGGGCTGGGTAACGGCGGGCTGGGCGGCGATGATCAGCCGGGTGGCGACGGGCTCGCCGAGACCGGTCTGGGTGGTCGCGGGCCGGCCGGCACCGCGGCCTCCGGTGCGGCACCGTCACCCGGCCGAGGTGGGGACACGGGTTCCCCAGTGCCCCTCGGGCCGCGCGGGACCGACGACCGGTTGCGGGCCTCGGTGCGGTTGACCCGGGCCGAACGGATGGCTCGCCGCGCCGCCGTCGCCGCCGTCGCCGTCGACCCGGCGGTACGAGGAGAACCGGCGGTACGAGGAGAAGAAGAAGGATGAAGGCGTGCGTCCGTTCGTGACCGACGCGCGCCGGGTCGTCGTCAAGGTCGGTTCGTCCTCGCTGACGACGGCTGTCGGCGGTCTGGACGCCGACCGGCTCGAGGCGCTGGTGGCCGCGGTGCTGCCCCGGGCCGGACAACAACTGGTGCTGGTGTCCTCCGGGGCCATCGCCGCGGGTCTCGCCCCGCTCGGCCTGGCCCGGCGGCCGCGTGACCTCGCCACCCAGCAGGCGGCGGCGAGCGTCGGCCAAAGCTCGCTCGTACACAGCTACGCGGCAGCGTTCGGACGGGCCGGTCACCAGGTCGGCCAGGTGCTGCTGACGGCGACCGACGTGATCCGCCGCACCCACTACCGCAACGCCCGGACCGCGCTCGACCGGCTGCTCGAGCTCGACGTCATCCCGATCATCAACGAGAACGACGCGGTGGCTACTCAGGAGATCCGGGTCGGCGACAACGACCGGCTCGCCGCGATCGTCGCCCATCTCGTGTCGGCGGACCTGTTGGTGCTCCTGTCTGACGTGGACGGCCTGTACGACGCCAACCCCCGGCTGGGCCCGGCGACCATGGTGCGCGAGGTGCGTTCGGACACCGACCTGGACGGGCTGACCGCCCGGGGCACGGGTACCGCCGGTGTCGGGGTCGGCGGGATGGCCACCAAGATCGAGGCAGCCCGGATGGCGGCCTCCGGCGGCGTTACGGCGATCATCACTTCGGCCGCGAACGCCGCACCGGTGCTGCGGGGGGACGAGGTCGGCACCGTCTTCCACTCCACCGGGCCGCGTCGGGCCTCCCGCCTGCTCTGGCTGGCGCACGCGACCGCCCCCGAGGGCCGGCTGCACTTGGACTCCGGGGCGGTGGCCGCGGTGGTACGGCGGCGGGCGTCGTTGCTGCCCGCCGGGATAACCGGCGTGGAGGGGGACTTCGCCGCCGGGGACCCGGTGGACCTGGTCGACCCCGACGGGCGGTCCGTGGCGCGGGGGCTCGTTGCCTTCGACGCGGCGGAGCTGCCCGTGATGCTCGGGCGTTCGACGGCCGACCTCGCCATGGAACGCGGACCGTCGTACGAACGTGAGATCGTCCACCGCGACGACCTCGTGCTGCTGCTGCCGGCCCGCTGACCCGGCCGGCTATCTCACCCGGCCCGGGCTGAGGTGCCAGCCAGGCGCGCCGGCCCGTTTCCCGGCCCGGGACGAGCCGTTTCCCGGCCGGGACAAGGCCGTCCAGATAGCCATCCATATAATTAGACATATCGGCTGGAGAGGATGGCTTGGACGGCGATATTCCAGTGGAAACCGGCGACTATCGTGCCTCGTTTCCCGGAATTCGAGAGAGCCCATCAACAGCTCTCTCTCGGCATTCCGCCCCGGCTACCCGGAAAGTCGCCGATAAAACTGAAAAGGCCTCGGCGCAAAAAAAGGCGACGGCGGCGAATAACGTTTCCGGAGTCGGGTAACCTTCCCTCGGCGGGCAAGAGGTCGCATCTGTTGAGAGAGGTTATTTCGTCATGAGAATGCGTAAGACCGTGGGTCTCCTCGCCTCGGCCGGAGCCGCCGGCGCGCTGACGCTGGCATCGGCCCTTCCCGCGAGCGCGGATCTGAACAGTTCGAACGTCTTGATCGGCGGCGTCGCCAGGTGCCCGGCCAGCGCCGCGGTGGGCGTGGCGGTCCGCACGACGGCCGGCGAGTTCGACTCGTCCGGCGTCGGCGCCGGCGGCTTCTACAGCCTGAGCCTCCAGCAGGTTCCGGTGGCCGGCACAAGCGCCACCTTCAGCGTCCAGTGTTCCGACAACTCGGACAACTACAGCCGTACCTTCCCCCTCCAGAGACCGTTCAGTGGAAAGTCGGTCACCATAAACCTGTTCTCGTAGCCGGACATCTCCGTTGAAGACTCGATGAAATGATCCGATCCCTGGTCCGTCCGGCAATGCCGAAACGGCCACCACCGGAATCCGGTGGTGGCCGTTTCCCGATCCCGGGTCCTGGCCTGGGATGCGGTTTTCCCGGCTAGGCCGGCCGAGTAGTGGTGTATCCGGGCCAGCGGTGTGTTAGGGCCAGCAGTGTGTCCGGGTCAGTGGTGCGTCCGGGTCAGGACGTGGTCTCGACCCGGCTGCCGCCGACCCCTTTGACGACCCGGATCTGGTTCGGGATGCGCTGGCGCAGCTCGGTGACATGGCTGACGACGCCGACGAGCCGGCCGCCGGAACGCAGCTCGTCGAGGACGGTCATCACCTCGTCGAGGCTGTCCGGGTCGAGCGTGCCGAAACCCTCGTCGATGAACAGCGCGTCCATCCGCCGGCCTCCCGCCTCGGCCGTCACGACGTCGGCGAGCCCGAGGGCCAGTGACAGCGCCGCCTGGAAGGTCTCCCCGCCGGACAGGGTGGCGGTGTCGCGCCGCCGGCCGGTCCAGGCGTCGTCGACCAGCAGCCCGAGGCCGGCGCGCCGGCGCTTGTCGCGGCTTTCCCCCGCGTCGTGCACCAGAGTGAACCGGCCGCCGCTCATCGCCGCGAGCCGATGGCTGGCGGCAGCGGCCACCTCTTCCAGCCGGGCCGCCAGCACGAAGCTGGACAGCGGCATGCGCTCGGTGTTGGCACCCCGCCCGGCGGCCAGATCGGCGAGTCCCCGCAGCTCGTCCGCCGCCTCCCGCAGCGGATCCAGGGTAGTGAGCTTCTCGGTGAACTCCGTGACCAGCGCGGCCAGCCGTTCGGCCCGTTCCCGGGCGCGTGCGGCCGTGGCGAGCGTGCTCTCGTGGACCTCGCGGGCGTCGGCCACGGCCGTCTCGTGGTCGGCCAGCGGGACCTCGGTGTCCGGGTCGACGGCGAGATCCTCGCCCGCCAGCCTGGCCCCGACGGCGACGAGCTCGTCCCGATGGGCTCGGACCTCGTCCGCGGCGCGGCGCATCCAGTCGGAGTCCCGCACGGCCTCGGCGGCGTCGTCCAGGTCGGAGAACCCCGCCTGCCGCGCCTGGTCGAGGGCGGCCGTCCCGGCGCGGATGTGTTCGGCCCGGGCCTGCTCGGCTGCCAGGGCCGCGGCCTGCGCGGCCTCGTGATCGGCGGCGAGGGCGGTGACGGCACGGCGGCGCGCGGCCAGTGCCTCGGGGTCGCATAGCTCCGCCGGAACGCCGGCGAGCCGCCGGGCGGCACGGCCCCGGGCGTCCGCCGCGCGTTCCCGGGCTGCCTGCGCCGCGGTCCGTGCGGCGGAATGGCGGGCCGCGGTCTCCTTCTCGTTCTCGTGGACCTCGCGCAACGCGGCCTCCGCCGCGGCGAGCTTCTTAGCCGCCCGGGTCCGGGCGCGGACCGCGTGGGTCAGCACGGCGGCGAGTTCATCGAGCCGATCCGCGACCGGCGCCTCGGAGCCGCCCAGCAGCGTCGCGACCGGAAGCGCGCGGATCTCGGCGAAGGCGGCCTCGACGCGGTCGTCCGGGTCCGCCCTGTCGTTCGGGTCCGCGCGGTCGTCCCCGTCCGTTGGGCCGACCAGGTCGGCGTGCAGCGCCCGGACCCGGGACTCCCAGTGGGCCACCGCCCGGCCTGCCCTCGTCGCGGCGTCGGCGAGCCGGTCCGCCTCCTGCCCGGCCGCGGTCTCGGCGTCCTTGCTCACATGATCGGCCCGGGTCTCGGCCGGGTCGGGATGCTCCAGGGCCCCGCAGACCGGACAAGGCGTGTCATGGACAAGCGCGGCGGCGAGTTCGGCGGTGATGGCGTCGAATCGCTGCCGCCGGAGGTCGGATGCGTGGGTCCGGGCCGCGGATGCGTCTCGTTCGGCCTCGTCGGCCACGGTCCGCACCTGCCGCCCCTCCCGGACGGCGGAGGCCAGCTCCTTGGCCCACCGGGCCCGTTCGACCAGGCCGGGTAGGGCGGCGCCGGCTCGCCGGGCGACCTCCACCCGGGCCTCGGCCTCGACACGGGCGCGGGGCAGCGTGACGCTGATCGCCTCGGCGAGTTCGGCGGCGGACCGGGTGTGGGCGGCCGTGTCCCGGTCGGCCCCGGTGGCCTCCTCGGCGTCCCGCTCGGCGGCGGCGAGGGTGTCGGTCAACGTTTCCAGTCGCCCGGTCTCGGTGTGGGCGAGGCGGGCCAGGCGGGCGAGTTCCTCGGCAGGCGCCTCGGCAGGCCTCCCGGTGGCCTCCTCGGGCAGTGGTCCGGAGGGGGCGGGTTCTCCCCCGGGGAGGAGCCCGGATGGATGGCGTCCGAGCCGGTTCCGGGCGTCGCGTTCGTCGGCCTCGGCCCGGTGGACCGCCGCGGTGCGGCGGCGGACCTCGTCCAGGGCGGGCGCGACGACAGCGGCCCGGCGGGGCGCGTCCAGCCCGGTGGTGAGCAGCTCGATCCGGGGTGCCTGTGCCGCGAGCTCCTCCTGCCGGGCGGCCAGTATCCGGCGCTGCTCGACGCGTCGGGCGAGGTCGCGTGCCTGGTCCAGGGCCTCCTCGGCCGAGGTGCGCCACGCTGCCGCCGCGCCGGCCGCCTCGTCGGCCGAGATGGCCGCCGCCGCGGCGGTCCCGGCGAGGTCCGCGGCCCAGCCGGCGTCGGCCGTCGGATCCTCCGGCTCGTCGACGGCCGCCACCTGCGAGACCCGGGCGGTCACCCGGTCGAGCTCAGCGCGGGCCAGCGCCAGCCGTTCGGCGGCGATCTTTGCCCGGTCCAGCAGCCACTGCTCGGCGTACTCGAAGCGGTTGACGTGGAACAGCGGCTTCAGGAGCTTCTCGCGCGCACCGTGGTCGGCCTGGAGAAAGTCAGCGAAGCGTCCCTGCGGGAGCATGATGACCTGGAAGAACTGCTTGTCGCTCATGCCGACGAGCAGGTCGATCTCATGGCCGACGTCCTCCATGCGGGTGGCGGCCATCTCCCAGCCGCCGGCGCCGTCGAACCGTTCCAGCCGCGCCGTCGGATGGGCGCGGGTCGTCCCGCCGCCGCGTCTCGGCTTGTCCCAGGCGGGGCTGCGGGTGATCCGGAAGCGTCCCGCCGCCACCGTGAACTCCAGCGTCACCTCCGGCCGCAGGGATGCCGCGGCGTGGTGCGAGCGCAGGTCCGGCGGCCCGGAGACCTCCCCGCGCATCCCCGGCACCCGGCCGAACAGCGCGAACCCGACCGCGTCGAGCAGCGTCGTCTTGCCGCCCCCGGTTTCCCCGCAGAGCAGGAGCAGGCCGCCGCTGCCGAGGACGTCGAAATCGATCTCGACGGTGCCGGGGAAGGCGCCGAACGCCGCCAGGGTCAGGTGGTGGGGACGCATCAGGCGACTTCCTCCTCGGCCCGGCGGGCGGCGCCGAGGGCTTCGGCGAGCAGAGCACGTTCCCGAACCGAGGGAGCGCTGCGCACATGGGCGACGAAGGCCTCGGCGATCTCCAGCTCCGAGCGTCCCCGGGTCCGCCGGCCGAAACTGAGCATCTCGTCGGGTTCCGTCTCCGGTTCATGCGCGAGTCGCAGGGCGAAGGGGAACCGGCGCTGCAACCGGGCCATGGCGTCCATGGGGCGGATGGGGTCGGTCAGCACGGCGGAGACGAAGTCGGCCTCGTGCGGGGTATGGGCGGGGTCGGTGAGGAGGTCGGCAAGACTGCCGCGCAGCAGGGCCATCCGCCGCCGGGCGGGAACGCCGATCCGGGTCACGTTCCCCAGCCCGGTCGGACCGATCTCGACGAGCAGCGACGCCTTCGCGTCGCCGGACTCCGAGAAGGAATAGGCCAGTGGCGATCCGCTGTAGCGGACGGACGGGGCGATCGCCTGTGGCCGGTGCAGATGGCCGAGTGCGGTATAGGTGATCCCCTCGAACAACTGGGCTGGCACATTGCCCACTCCGCCGACGCTGATGTCGCGTTCGCTCTCGCTCGCCGCCCCGCCGGTGACCCAGGCGTGCGCCACCACGACGGACCGGGCAGCCGGATACCGTGCGAGGTCGGCCCGCACCGCGTGCATGGCCCGGTGCATCGCCCGGTGCATCGTCGCGGCGGGGAGCCCGGCGGCCGGGGCGCCCGAGCCGGATGGCGCCTGCGCCGGTTCGGGAAGCTGGGAGTTCGCCGCCGACGGCTCCAGGTAGGGGATCGCGTATACCCGGACCGCCCCGGCGGGATCCTCGACGACGACCGGATCCCCGACCGCGGCCGGATCCGTCCGGATGCGGACGCGGGGGTCGAGCAGGCCGGCCTTGTCGCCGAGCCGGCGGGCCGCGTCGTGGTTGCCACTGATCACCACGACCCGGGCGCCGGCGCCGCGCAGTCGGGAGAGCGATTCGTCGAAGAGCTCCAGCGCGCCCACCGGCGGGATCGCCCGATCGTGCACGTCGCCGGCGATGAGCACGACGTCGACGCCCTCGGAACGGACGACGTTGACGAGATGATCGACGAAGGCCGCCTGGGCCGGCATCAGGTCGTGACCGTACAGGCCACGCCCGAGATGCCAGTCGGACGTGTGCAGCGCACGCATGCGAGCACGGTAGGCAACCCCGTCGAGATGATCGTCACGGGGTCCGAACTGCGCGCCTTTCTGGCTGTTCCGGTTATCACCCTCCGCGTCCCTGCCTGTCGCGGACCTGGATAACGGGATAAGTAGATGAGTAGTTAACGGATGCGGGTGAGGAGCGATGAACGGCACGACCGCCGTGCCACCGGTAGCCTCGTAGCGGCGGGCAGCGCCGCGGCGCCCGCCTAACGGAGGACCCGAGATGAGCACCTCTGCGGAGGATGTCCGAGGCAGCGCCGTCCGTGCCAAGGCGGCGGCGGCCCTGCTGGCCCCGCGTAGCCGCGCCGAGAAGGACCGCGCGCTGCTCGCCATGGCCGACGCGTTGATCGCCCGTTCCACGGAGATTCTCGCCGCGAACGCCGAGGACGTCGCTGCCGCGCGGGCGGCGGGCACCGCCGAGGCGATGGTCGACCGGCTCACCCTCACCCCGGCCCGGCTCGCCGGCATGGCCGACGGCCTGCGTCAGGTCGCGGCGTTGGAGGACCCGGTCGGCGAGGTCGTGCGCGGCCGGGTGCTGCCGAACGGGATGGAGCTGCGCCAGATCCGGGTGCCCCTCGGCGTCGTCGGGATCATCTACGAGGCCCGGCCGAACGTCACGGTGGACGCCGCGGGCCTGTGCCTCAAGAGCGGCAACGCCGCGTTGCTGCGCGGGAGCGCCTCCGCGGTGCGTTCCAACACCGCGCTGGTGGCGGTGCTGCGCGCCGCCGCCGTCGCGAGCGGCTTGCCGGCGGACGCGGTGCAGCTTGTCCCCGGGGTGGACCACGACGCGGTCAAGCACCTGATGCGGCTGCGCGGGCTCGTCGACGTGCTCATCCCGCGGGGTGGCGCGGGTCTGATCCGGGCGGTCGTCGAGGAGTCGACGGTGCCCGTCATCGAGACCGGGGTCGGCAACTGCCACGTGTATGTGGACGCCGACGCCGACCTCGACCAGGCGCTTGCGATCACCGTCAACGCGAAGACCCAGCGGGTCTCGGTGTGCAACTCGGCGGAGACCCTGCTCGTGCACGCTGGCGTGGCCGGGGAGTTCCTGCCTCGGGTGCTGGCCGCCCTGCACGACGCCGGGGTCACCGTGCACGGCGACGAGGCGGTGCGCGCCGTCGATCCGCGGGTGCTGCCCGCCACAGACGACGACTGGGCGGCCGAGTATCTGTCGTTGGACATGGCCGTCGCCGTCGTCGACTCTCTCGACGACGCGGTCGCGCACATCCGGCGCTGGGGCAGCGGGCACACCGAGGCGATCGTCACCCGGTCTCTGCCGGCGTCGCGACGGTTCATCACGACCTGCGACAGCGCGGCCGTCATGGTGAACGCCTCGACCCGTTTCACCGACGGGGAGCGGTTCGGGATGGGTGCCGAGATCGGCATCTCCACCCAGAAGCTGCACGCCCGCGGCCCGATGGGGCTGCCCGAGCTGACCTCGACGACGTGGGTCGGCGTCGGCGACGGGCATCTGGTCACCTGAGGTCCGGGTCACCTGAGGTCCGGGTTACCGGGCCCGCCGGATCGGGCCGTCCGGGACGCAACGGAACCGGGAAGGGAATAGGTATGGGCTCGTTGGACGGGGTGACGGTGCACGGGGTGTCCGCGGTGCGGACCGTGCCGGGACTCACCGCGGATCAGGTCGACGCGGTGCTCTCCGACGACGCGCTGGCCTTCGTCGCCGGATTGCACCGCACGTTCGCCGGCCGGCATGCCGAACTGCTCGCCGCCCGGGCCGCCCGCCGCGCCGCGATCGCCGCCGGGGCCACCCTCGACTTCCTGCCGCAGACCGCCGACATCCGGGCCAGGAACTGGCGGGTCGCGTCACCGGCGCCGGGGCTGGTCGACCGCCGGGCCGAGATCACCGGCCCGACCGACGCCAAGATGCTCATCAACGCGCTCAACAGCGGTGCCCGGGTCTTCATGGCGGACCTCGAGGACGCTAATGTGCCGACCTGGTCGAACATGGTCGTCGGGCAGCACAACCTGAGTGAGGCCGTTGCCGGCACGCTCGCCTTCACCTCGCCCGACGGCCGTCGTTACGAGCTCGACGAGTCCACGGCGACGCTCGTGGTGCGCCCGCGCGGCTGGCACCTGCCGGAGCGGCACGTCACCGTCGACGGGGAGCCGATCGTCGCCGCGCTCTTCGACGCCGGGATGCACCTGGTCCGCAACGCGCATGCCCTGCGGGCTACGGGCGTGGCGCCGTACTTCTACCTGCCGAAGCTGGAGAGTCATCTCGAGGCCCGGCTGTGGAACGACGTGTTCACCGCGGCGCAGGCCGAGCTCGGCCTGCCCGTCGGCACCATCCGGGCGACCGTCCTCATCGAGACGCTGCTCGCCGCCTTCGAGATGGAGGAGATCCTCTACGAGCTGCGGGAGCATTCCGCCGGACTCAACGCCGGCCGCTGGGACTACATGTTCTCCACCATCAAGACGTTCGCGTCCCGGCCGACGGAGTTCCTGCTGCCCGACCGCAACGGCGTGACGATGACGGTGCCGTTCCTGCGCGCCTACACCGAGCTGTTGGTCTCCACCTGTCATCGCCGCGGCGCGCACGCGATCGGCGGGATGGCGGCGTTCATCCCGTCGCGGCGCGACCCCGAGATCAACGCCGCGGCCCTGGCGAAGGTGCGCGCCGACAAGGAGCGGGAGTCCGCGGACGGGTTCGACGGGAGCTGGGTGGCGCACCCTGACCTGGTGCCGGTGTGTACCGAGGTCTTCGACGCGGTGCTCGGCGACGAGCCGAACCAGCTCACCCGGTTGCGTGACGACGTCAAGGTCGGCGCCGGCGACCTGCTGGCGGTGCGCGACACTCCGGGTTCCGTCACCGCGGCCGGGGTCCGCGGGAACATCAGCGTCGGGGTGCGCTACCTGGAGAGCTGGCTGCGCGGGATCGGGGCGGTCGGCATCGACAACCTGATGGAGGACGCCGCCACCGCTGAGATTTCCCGTAGTCAGATTTTCCAGTGGATAGCCGCCGGGGTCGTGCTCGACGACGGCCGTCCGGTCACGGCCGATCTGGTCCGGACCACTCTGGCGGAGGTGCTGGACCAGATCCGGCTCTCCATCGGCGCCGCCGCCTTCGACAACGGCCGCTGGAAGGACGCGGCGGCGGTGTTCGAGGAGACGGCGCTCGGCGAGACCTTCGTCGCGTTCCTCACTCTTCCCGCCTACGAGCGGATCGGCTGAACCGGCGAACACCTCGGGCGAACACTTCGGGCGAACACCTCGGGAGAATCCCCGGGTGAACCGGCGGCGAACAGGTCGATGAGTAGCCCGCGGGTATCCGCCCGGCGGACGGCGGCGCGCAAGGCGTAGTCACCCGTCTGCGGCGCCAGCCTGGCAGTATGGACAGGGCGATGCCTGACACGGGGACGGAAGGGGGACGTAATGAAGT
>NZ_CDWRCK010000008.1:0-987 GCF_977927595.1 Frankia sp. CcWB3 | reverse complement strand
TTTCGACTCCAAGGTGGCCATGTCGCTGCAGGAACACGCTTTCGCCGACGTCGCTGATGTGCGGGAACGGCTTCGCATGACCGGATACCTTGCGGACGAGGCGATTGCCACCACAGTCTTCCTCGCGGATCGGCTGCGTAAACCGCTGCTTGTGGAGGGGCCCGCGGGTGTCGGTAAAACCGAGCTCGCGAAGGCGCTGGCGACCGCGGTTGGCGCCGAGCTCATTCGGCTGCAGTGTTACGAAGGGCTTGATGAAGCTCGCGCATTGTACGAATGGAACTACAAGAAGCAACTGCTGCGCATTCAGGCCGGATCGGGAGACGGCGGTGCCGAGGGTTGGCAGCAGGCCCACGACGACATCTTCAGCGAGGAGTTCCTGCTCTCTCGGCCGCTGTTGACGGCGATCCGCTGCCAGGAGCCGACGGTGCTGCTCGTCGACGAGACCGACAAGGCCGACGTCGAGGTGGAAGGCCTGCTGCTGGAGGTGCTGTCCGACTTCCAGGTGACGATTCCGGAGCTCGGTACCATCAGCGCCGCCCGCCGTCCCTTCGTCATCCTGACCTCCAACGCGACGCGGGAGCTGTCCGAGGCGCTCAAGCGGCGCTGCCTCTACCTCAACCTGGACTATCCCTCGGCCGAGCGGGAGAAGGAGATCGTGCTCTCCCGGGTGCCCGATCTCCCGGAGAGGCAGGCCGAATCGCTGGTCCGGATCGTCCGCGCGCTGCGGGCGATGGAACTGAAGAAGGCGCCCTCCATCGCCGAGACCATCGACTGAGGCCAGACCGTGCTCGCGCTCGGATTCGACACGTTCGACGAGGCCGCCGTCGCCTCGACCCTCGGCGTCGTTCTCAAGCACGCCAGCGACCAGGCCCGAGCCATCAGTCACCTCAAGCTCGGCGCGAACTGAACCGCCCGAGCCCAACCCATCGACTCCATCAACTCCATTGAACTGATCGAATCCATCGAACTGATTACTAGGGCCTGTTT
>NZ_CDWRCK010000007.1:0-35279 GCF_977927595.1 Frankia sp. CcWB3 | reverse complement strand
CCTACACGACGCCGTCCGCCGGGCCCCGTCCATCCGCTGGGCCGCGCCCGTCGGCCGGTCAGTCGGGTCCGCCGTCGGCGTCCACTCCCCGGCCCAGCGCCCCGCGGCCGGGCACCCCCAGGCCAGGCACCCCCCGGCCGGGTGGACCGCGACCCGGTGGCGCCGGCGCCGGTGGTCCACGGCCCACTCCCGGCGGGATGCCGCCACGCCCCGGTGGCCCACGGTCCGGAGCGGGGGGTGGCATGCCGCCCCGCCCAGGTGGCACCGGGGGGCCGCGCCCCAACGCGAACATGTTCCAGCCTCGACCCGCCGGTGGCCCTCCCGGGCGCCCGGGAGGTGGGGGCGCTCCTGGTCGTCCCGGTGGCGGCGGTCCGCGTCCCGGCGGATTCGCCGGGCGGGGTGGCGCGCCCGGTCGTCCCGGTGGCAGCGGCGGCGGTGGCGGTGCGCCCGGTCGTCCCGCGGCCGGCGGCCGTGGCCGCGGTGGGACCACGGCGGGCGCTTTCGGCCCCGGTGGCCGTGGTCGCCCCGGTCGCCAGCGCAAGTCCAAGCGCGCGAAGCGGCAGGAATGGGAGAGCGGGCTCGAAGCGCCGCGCATGGGCGCGATGGTGCCCCGCGGCAACGGGCAGGCCATCCGGCTTCCGCGTGGCGCCTCGCTGGCCGATTTCGCCGACAAGATCGATGCGAACCCGGGCGCTCTGGTCCAGGTCGTGTTCACCCAGCTCGGCGAGATGGTCACCGCGACCCAGTCCTGCACCGACGAGACGCTGCAGCTGTTGGGCGTCACGCTCGGTTACGAGGTCCAGATCGTCAGTCCGGAGGACGAGGACAAGGAGCTCCTCGAGAGCTTCGACCTCTCCTTCGGCGGGGAGTACGGCGACGACGTCGAGCTCAGCTCCCGGCCGCCGGTCGTGACCGTCATGGGTCACGTCGATCATGGTAAGACGAAACTGCTGGACGCCATCCGCTCCACCGACGTGGTCGGGGGCGAGGCCGGTGGTATCACCCAGCACATCGGTGCCTACCAGGTGCGGGCCAAGGTCGACGGCGACGAGCGTCCGATCACCTTCATCGACACTCCGGGCCACGAGACCTTCACCGCCATGCGGGCCCGCGGTGCGCAGGTGACGGACATCGTGGTCCTGGTCGTGGCCGCCGACGACGGGGTGAAGCCGCAGACCATCGAGGCGCTGAACCACGCCCAGGCGGCCGGCGTCCCGGTCGTGGTGGCGGTCAACAAGGTCGACAAGGAGGGCGCCGACCCGGCCAAGGTACGGGGCCAGCTCACCGAGTACGGCCTGGTGGCGGAGGAGTACGGCGGCGACACGATGTTCGTCGACGTCTCCGCCCGCAACCGGACGAACATCGACGGCCTGCTCGAGGCGATCGTCCTGACCGCCGACGCCTCCCTGGACCTACGGGCTCCGACCGAGGTCGAGGCGCAGGGTGTCGCCATCGAAGGCCGGCTCGACCGGGGCCGGGGTCCGGTGGCGACCGTGCTGGTCCAGCGCGGCACGCTGAGGGTCGGTGACTCGGTCGTCGCCGGCGAGGCGTTCGGTCGGGTTCGGGCGATGCTCGACGAACACGGTGGTCAGGTGGTCGAGGCGGGCCCGGCCCGGCCCGTCCAGGTCCTGGGGTTCACCAGCGTTCCCGACGCCGGTGACAACTTCCTGGTGGTGCCCGAGGACCGAGTGGCCCGTCAGATCGCCGAACGTCGTCAGGCCCGCGAGCGTAACGCGGAGCTGGCGCTGAGCCGAGGCCGTCCGACATTGGAGACGATCCTCGAGCGGATGAAGGAGGGCGAGAAGACCCAGCTCAACCTCATCCTCAAGGGCGATGTGTCCGGTTCGGTCGAGGCGCTCGAGGACGCCCTACTCAAGATCGATGTCGGCGACGAGGTCGGTCTGCGGATCATCGACCGTGGGGTCGGTGCGATCACTGAGACCAACGTGATGCTGGCGTCGGCTTCCGACGCGGTCATCATCGGCTTCAACGTCCGGCCGCAGGGCAAGGCGACGGAGTTGGCCGACCGTGAGGGCGTCGAGGTCCGCTACTACTCGGTGATCTACCAGGCCATCGAGGACATCGAGAACGCCCTGAAGGGCATGCTCAAGCCCGTCTACGAGGAAGCGCAGCTCGGTACCGCCGAGGTCCGCGAGGTCTTCCGCGTGCCGCGGATCGGCAACGTGGCCGGCTGTCTGGTCCGTTCCGGCGTCATCCGGCGGAACACCAAGGCCAGGCTTATCCGCGACGGCGTCGTCGTGGCCGACAACCTCACGGTCGAGTCGCTCAAGCGTTTCAAGGACGACGCGACGGAGGTCCGCGAGGGCTACGAGTGCGGTATCGGTCTCGGGTCGTTCAACGACATCAAGATCGATGACGTGATCGAGACGTTCGAGCAACGGGAGGTTCCCCGCGCCTGAGCACGCCCGCGACCGGTGACGATCGAGCTGCCTGCTCGATCGTCACCGGCGGTGTGTGCCCGGCGGCGGGAGACGACCATGTGGATCGGAACCCTCAACCTTGATCTGCTGCTCGGTGACGTGCACTCGTTGAAGGAGAAACGGTCGGTGGTGCGGCCGATCGTGGCGGAGCTGCGTCGCCGTTTCGCCCTCAGCGTGGCCGAGACCGGCCATCATGATCTGTACCGGCGAGCCGAGATCGGGATGGCGGTCGTCGCCGCGGACCGGGCGCACTGCGTTGAGGTCCTCTGCTCCTGCGAGCAGCTGGTGGCCCAGCGACCGGACGTCGAGGTGCTCGCCGCGCGGGCGCGCTACTTCTCGGCGGACGACGCGGACGACGAACCGCATGCACCCGGCGAACCGCACGCACCCGGTGCATCTGCCGCGGTGAGCGTGCCGCCGACGGGACCGGCGAACAAGGAGGTGGACGGTGGCTGATCCGGCCCGGGCACGGCGGCTGGCCGTGCGTATCCGCGAGGTCGTGGCGTCCATGCTGGAGCGTGGCGTCAAGGATCCTCGACTCGGCATGGTGACCGTCACGGAGGTGCGGCTGACGCCGGATCTGGTCGACGCGACGGTCTTCTACACCGTCTACGGCGATGAGACGGCGCGGCAGGCGTCGGCCCAGGCGCTCGAATCCGCTCGGGGGCTGCTGCGCAGCCAGGTCGGCCGGGCTACGGGGGTGAAGGTGACCCCGACGCTCACCTTCGTTCATGACCGGCTTCCCGACGACGCCCAGCATCTGGAGAAGCTGATCAGCGTTGCCCGGGAACGCGACGCGTATCTGGTCGAGGTCCGTCGGGATGCTCGCCCGGCGGGCGACGACGATCCCTACCGCCGGCCGCGCTCCGCCACCGACGAGCCGGATGAGCCCGATGAGCTGGGCGAGCTGGATGAGGTGGGCGAGTACGGCGGGACGGCCCGGCAGGAGGGATGACGGGTACGGGCCCGGGACACCGCGGTGACAGGCACGAGACAGCTGCGATGGGACGAGACAGCGGCGATGGGAACTGACGATGAGCGATGCGACCGATCTCGTGGACCCGTCGGCGGCGCCGGTCAGCCGCTCCTGCCCGGGCGGTGCCGGTCCGACCGGTGATTTCCAGGCCGCGGTGACCGCACTGACCGGCGCGATCGACGCCGGTGACGGCATCCTGCTGATCGCCCACGTGAACCCCGACGGGGACAGTCTCGGATCGGCGTTGGCGCTGGGGCTCGCGCTGCGGTCGCTGGGCGGAAGGCCGCGGGTATCCTTCGACGCCGATCCCTTCGTCGTTCCCCGGGTGCTTCGCTTCCTCGCCGGTCAGGATCTGTTGGTGGCTCCCGAGGCCGTCACCGGCCGGCCGGGTCTCGTGGTGACCCTGGACGCCGGCAGCCGGTCCCGGCTGGGCAGGCTCGCCAGCACCACGGCCGGTCGCCGGGTCCTGGTCGTCGACCACCATGCCTCCAACACCCGGTTCGGCGATCTCAACCTGGTCGACCCCGAGGCAGCCTCGACCAGCGCCATGGTCGTCGACCTCATCGATGCCCTGGGCGTGCGGCTCGACCGGGACATCGCGACAGCGATCTACACCGGTCTGGTGACCGACACGGGATCGTTCCGTTTCGCCGCGACGACACCGGCGGTGCACCAACTGGCCGCCCGGCTGCTGGCCACGGGCATCCGTCCCGACCTGATCAGCCGTGCCCTGTGGGACACCCACCGCTTCGGCTATCTCAAGCTACTCAGGGAGGTTCTCGACCGCGTCCGGCTGGAGCCCGAGTACGACCTCGTCTGGTCCTGGTGCAGCCAGGCCGATCTGCGCGCCGCGGGACTGGAGTACGACGAGATCGAGGGGCTCATCGACACGGTGCGCACCGTGTCGGAGGCCGAGGTCGCCCTTGTCTGCAAGCAGGATGGTGACGTCTGGAAGGTCTCGGCCCGTTCCAAGGGGGACGTCGACGTCGGCGCGGTCTGTACGGCTCTCGGTGGTGGCGGCCATCGCTTCGCCGCCGGATTCTCCCGCGGGACGACGCTCGACGAGCTGATGGGCGTGCTCCGGGACGCGCTGGCGCAGGCTCCGCGCCTGGGAGGCCCGGGGAACGCGGCCCGGAGCCCGCGGTGAGCACCCGGGGGGGATCCACCCGGGGACCCGCGCGGCCGGGGGGAGCCGCATCCCGCCGGGGATCCGGGACCGGTCCCGGGCCACAGGTCGACGGGCTCGTCGTCGTGGACAAGCCGGCCGGCTGGACGTCGCACGACGTCGTCGTCAGGGCGCGGCGCATTCTCGGGCAGCGCCGGATCGGCCACGCGGGCACCCTCGATCCGATGGCGACGGGTGTGCTGGTGCTGGGAGCCGGCCGGGGAACCCGCCTGCTCGGGCATCTCGCCCTCACCGGCAAGGCGTATGACGCCACGATCCGGCTCGGCCGGACTACCACGACCGACGACGCCGAGGGCGCGCCGGTCGAGGACCGTCCGGTGGACGTCGACGCCGACCGGCTCACCCGGGCCATGGCCGCCCTCACCGGGGTGCTCGACCAGGTTCCCGCCAGCGTGAGCGCGGTCAAGGTGGGCGGGGTACGCGCGTACGCCAGGGTCCGGGCCGGCGAGGTGGTCGATCTCGCCCCACGCCGGGTGACGGTCCACCGCTTCGACCTGCTGGCGCGGCGGGCCGCGGGCGATGGGGCGGTGGACCCGGCCGGAACCGATCTGGAGGTCACGGTCGGTTGCTCCAGCGGAACGTACGTGCGGGCGCTCGCCCGTGATCTCGGGGCGGCGTTGGACTGCGGGGCGCATCTGACCGCCCTGCGGCGCACCGCCGTTGGTCCCTTCGACCTGGCGGGCGCAGTGACTCTCGACACGTTCGCCGAGCTGGGGCCGCGGGCGGTCACGTCGCTGACCGACGCGGTCGCGGCCGGCTTCCCGCGCCGCGACGTGACGGCGGAGGCGGCGGCGGACGTGTCCCATGGCCGGCGGTTGCCCCCGGTAGGACGGCCGGGCACGTACGGCGTCTTCGGTCCCGACGGGACCGTGCTGGCCCTGGTCGAGGAGACTGAGCGTGCGGTCCGGTCGCTCGTCGTCTTCGCCCCGGTCTAGTCTGGCGGCACCCGGCCGGGGCTCGGCGGCCCGACAGCGCCCCACGAGAATGTCCTAGGCTTCGCACGTGCGAACGTGGCGAGGGGCGGAGAACACGCCTGTCGAGTGGCGGGGCGGGGTCGTCACGATTGGCTTCTTCGACGGGGTGCACCTCGGGCACCGGCAGATCATCGGCCGGGCGGTCCGGCTGGCGCGGGAACGCGGTGAGCGTTCGCTGGTGTTGACCTTCGACCCGCATCCCGGTGAGGTGCTGCGACCCGGCAGCCATCCCGCCCTGCTCACGACGCTGCGTTTCAAGGCCGAGCTGTTGGCCGGGACCGGGGTGGACGCGCTCTGCGTCGAGCCGTTCACGCTGGAGTTCAGCCGGGTCTCCCCGGCCGACTTCGTGCACGGGATACTGGTCGAGCGGCTGCGGGCGAGCGCGGTCGTGGTGGGGGAGAACTTCACCTACGGTCACCGGGCCGCCGGGACGCTCGCGACGCTGTCGGAGGCGGGCGCCCGGGAGGGATTCGAGGTCGACGGGGTCCGTCTCGTCCGCTCCGGCGAGCAGGTGCTCTCCTCGACGGCGATCCGTGCCCGGGTGGCCGAGGGCGACGTAGCGGCCGCGGCGGCCGCGCTGGACCGGCCGCACCGGGTCGAGGGTGTCGTCGTGCACGGCGACGCGCGTGGCCGCACCATCGGCTATCCTACGGCGAACATCCAGGTGACGCCCTGGGCCGCCGTTCCGGCGGACGGCGTGTACGCGGGCTTTGCCTGCTGGTCCGGCCGCCGCCAGCCCGCCGCCATCTCGATCGGCACGAATCCGACGTTCGAGGGACGCGACCGGCGCGTCGAAGCGTTCCTCCTGGACGTTGACGAGGATCTCTACGGCGAGTACATGGCCTACGAGTTCACCCATCGGCTGCGTCCGACCCTGCGCTTCGACTCGGTGGCCGAGCTCGTCACCCAGATGGCCGCGGATGTGGAGGCCACCCGCGCGGCAACCCTGCTCGTCTGAACTCGGCTGAACTCGGCTCACTCCGCCGGGGGCCGAGCGGTTCCCCTCGGGTTGATAGGCTTCCCGGTCAGGCGGGTGCGGTGTGTCCGGACCGGACGGCGATGATGCCGAGGTCCGGTGATCGGTCCGGGTGGGGAAGACCCCGGACGCGCGCCGTCCCGAAACAGAAGGAGAAGGTGGAGCGTGCCGCTCGCGAGCGACGTCAAGCAGAAGATCATGTCCGATTACGCCACCGTCGAGCGGGACACGGGCTCGCCTGAGGTGCAGGTCGCGATGCTGACTCGTCGGATCAGTGACCTGACCGAGCATCTCAAGGCGCATAAGCACGATCACCACAGCCGCCGCGGTCTGCTGCTGCTCGTCGGCCGTCGCCGACGGCTGCTGAACTACCTGGCGAAGACGGATATCAACCGATACCGCGCTCTGATCGAGCGACTCGGGCTACGGCGGTAGCGCGAAGAGGGAGCGGCCCGGGCGGGACGCTCCCTCTGACGCATTGGGGGTAGGTACCGAATGCGTCGAGCCGTCGGCGGAGTCGTCCGCTCGGCGGTGTGGAGGACCTGGCCGGGTCCATGGTGGTGCGAGCCGCCGGTACCTCGGTCGTGGTCGCCGGGATGGGTACGGGCACCGGACCCGGGGGCTTCGACTGAGCACCGGCATCCTCGTTGGCATGGACCCGGCCGCAGAAGAGGATCGGCCGCGTGGATCCGGCCGAGGAAGAGGATGGAGTGGTTCGAGTGGACGACTCGACACATGCGGCCGAAGCGGTCATCGCGACCCCGGCCGGAGACCGGACGGTTCGGTTCGAGACCGGGCGTCTCGCCAAGCAGGCCGCCGGCTCGGCCGTCGCCTACCTGGGCGACACGATGGTGCTCTCGGCGACGACGGTTAGCAAGCAGCCCAAGGAACAGCTCGACTTCTTCCCGCTGACGGTGGATGTCGAGGAGCGGATGTACGCGGCCGGGCGCATCCCCGGCTCGTTCTTCCGGCGGGAGGGCCGCCCCAGCGAGGACGCGATCCTCACCTGCCGGCTCATCGACCGGCCGCTGCGGCCGTCGTTCGCCAAGGGGCTGCGCAACGAGATCCAGGTCGTGGCCACCGTGCTCGCCCTGGATCCCGACACCCTTTACGATGTGGTCGCCATCAACGCGGCCAGCGCGTCGACGACGCTGTCCGGCCTGCCCTTCACCGGGCCGATCGGCGCGACCCGGGTCGGGTTCGTCGATGGCGAGTGGATCGCCTTCCCGACCCATGCGGAGCTCGCTCGGGCGACCTTCGACATGGTCGTGGCCGGTCGGGTGATCGAGGACGGCTCGGACGTCGCGATCATGATGGTGGAGGCCGAGGCGACCCCGGGCACGGTCGAACTGCTCGCGCACGGCGCGCCGGCTCCCACCGAGGAGGTCGTGGCCGCGGGCCTCGAGGCGGCGAAGCCCGCCATCCGTGAGCTCTGCCGGGCCCAGAACGAGCTGGCCGCGCTCGCCGCGAAGCCCGCCCGGGAGTTCCCCGTCTTCATCGACCATCACGACGACGTGCTGGACGCGCTGTCCGCGGCAATCGGCGACGAGCTGTCCGCCGCGCTGCGCATCCCCGGCAAGGCTGAGCGCGAGAACGAGCTCGACCGGGCCCGCCAGCTCGCGGCCGAGAAGGTGGCCTCCCAGTTCGAGGGGCGGGAGAAGGAGATCGGCGCCGCCTACCGGGCACTGACCAAGAAGCTCGTCCGCTCCCGCATCGTGACCGAGGGCGTGCGCATCGACGGTCGCTCGACAACCGAGATCCGCGCGCTGTCAGCCGAGGTCGACTACATCCCGCGGGTACACGGCTCGGCGCTGTTCGAACGGGGCGAGACGCAGATCCTCGGCGTCACGACCCTGGCCATGCTGCGCATGGAGCAGACGGTCGACACGCTCAACCCCGACCGCACCAAGCGGTACATGCACAACTACAACTTCCCGCCGTACTCCACCGGCGAGACCGGCCGCGTCGGTTCGCCGAAGCGCCGAGAGATCGGCCACGGGGCACTCGCCGAGCGGGCCCTGCTCCCGGTGCTGCCCAGCCGCGAGGAGTTCCCCTACGCGATCCGGCAGGTATCCGAGGCGCTGGGTTCGAACGGGTCGACGAGCATGGGCTCGGTGTGCGCGAGCACCCTGTCGCTGCTCAACGCCGGGGTACCGCTCAAGGCGCCGGTCGCCGGGATCGCGATGGGCCTCATCCACGCCGACGACTCCTACGTCACCCTGACCGACATCCTCGGGGCCGAGGACGCCTACGGGGACATGGACTTCAAGGTCGCCGGCACCCGGGACTTCGTCACCGCGCTCCAGCTCGACACCAAGCTCGACGGCATCCCGGCCTCGGTCCTCGCCGCGGCGCTCCAGCAGGCGCGCGGGGCGCGGCTCGCGATCCTTGACGTGATGGCCGAGGCCATCGGCAGCCCGGACGAGATGTCCGCTCACGCCCCGCGGGTCATCTCCGTCAAGATCCCGGTGGACAAGATCGGGGAGGTCATCGGACCCAAGGGTAAGATGATCAACCAGATCCAGGCGGACAGCGGTGCCGAGATCACCGTCGAGGACGACGGGACGATCTACATCGGCGCGGTGGACGGTCCGTCGGCGGAGTCCGCCCGGTCGGCGATCAACGCGATCGCCAACCCGCAGATGCCCGAGGTCGGCGAGCGTTATCTGGGGACGATTGTGAAGATCACCAATTTCGGGGCCTTCGTCTCGCTCACCCCGGGCCGGGACGGCCTGCTCCACGTCAGCAAGCTCAAGACACTCTCCGGCGGTAAGCGGGTGGAGAAGGTGGAGGACGTCCTGACGGTGGGTCAGAAGCTCCAGGTCGAGATCACCGAGATCGACAGCCGCGGGAAGATCAGCCTGTCCCCGAGCGCCGAAGCCGCCGAAGCCGCCGACGCGGCGGCCGCCGCCTCCTGACGGCCCGTCGTGTCCGACACTCCCACGCCCGACCTGACCTGCTCCGCGGGGACCGCCGGCGCGCCGCGGAACAAGCCGGTTCCCGGCTCCCGGGCCGCGCACCTGCTCGCTGGCGGGGTCGGTGGCGAATCGTTGCTGGACGGCGCGGTGCGCCGCACCGTGCTCCCCGGCGGTCTGCGGGTCATCACCGAGCGGGTCCCCGGGGTGCGCTCGGTCGCGATCGGCGTCTGGGTCGGGGTGGGCTCGCGCGACGAGACGCCGGTGACCGCCGGATGCTCCCACTACCTGGAGCACCTGCTGTTCAAGGGCACGCCCAGCCGGGACGCGTTGATCATCAGCGCGTCGGTCGAGGCGGTCGGCGGGGACATCAACGCCTTCACCGGCAAGGAGTACACCTGCTACTACGCGCGGGTGCTCGACTCCGATCTCGCGATGGCCGTCGACGTCATCGCCGACATGGTCACCAACTCGCTGGTGACGGCCGACGACGTCGAGGCCGAGCGTGGCGTGATCCTGGAGGAGATCGCCATGTACGAGGACGACCCGGGTGACCTCGTCCATGACGTGTTCGCGGAGGCGATGCTCGGGTCGTCGGTGCTCGGCCGCCCGGTGCTCGGGACGACCGAGTCGATCGAGGGGCTGGGCCGGGAGACCATCGCGGACTACTACCGCTCCCGGTACATCCCGCCGGCGATGGTGGTCTCCATCGCCGGCAACCTGGCGCACGACCGGGCGCTGGCGCTGGTAGCCGAGGCGTTCGCCGACCGTCTGACAGTGAGCGCCGAGCCGTTCGAGGTACGTGGCGGATCGTACGACTACCCGCAGCCGCCCGGCATCGTCGTGACCGACCGGCCGACCGAGCAGGCGCATCTCGTGCTCGGCACTAGGGGACTGTCCCGGCACGATCCGCGCCGTTACACGCTCGGCGTGCTGTCGACGGCGCTAGGCGGTGGGATGAGCTCGCGGCTGTTCCAGGAGATCCGGGAGAAGCGGGGGCTGGCGTACTCGGTGGGTTCGTTCGCCTCCCACTTCGCCGACGCGGGCCTGTTCGGCGTCTATGCCGGATGCGCCCCCAAGCGTGCCGATATGGTCCTCGAGCTCGCCCGTGAGCAGGTACGCCAGATCGCCGAGCACGGGATCAGTGCCGAGGAACTCGACCGGGCCCGTGGGCAGAACCGCGGCTCGATGATTCTCGGCCTGGAGGACACCGGATCCCGGATGAGCCGCCTCGGCAAGAGCGAGCTCGTCCACGGTGAGGTCTTGCCGGTCGACGAGATCATCGCCCGGGTGGGCGCGGTCACCCTCGACGACGTCACCACGATCGCGCGGGAGCTGCTGGACCAGTCCTGGGCCCTGGGCGTTATCGGACCCTTCGACGACCACGACTTCAGCGCCGCCGTCGCCCGTTAGCGGCTCTCCTCCCGAGAGGTTCGAGGTTCACTGAATGTCCGACCCCGACTCCCGCCCGGTAGCCGGTGCTGTCCCGGCAACCGGGATACCGGCAACAGGGATAGCAGTGGGGGTGCTCGGTGCACGGGGACGGATGGGGTCGACGGTGTGTGCTGCCGTCGAAGCCGCCGCCGACCTGGCGCTGGTCGCGGCCCTCGGCGTCGGCGATGACCGTGGTGCGCTCGCCGCGGCCGACGTCGTCGTCGACTTCACCACCCCGGACGCGGTGATGGACAACCTCCGCTGGTGTGTCCAGGCCGGCAAGCACGTCGTCGTCGGCACCACCGGCTTCGACGAGCCGCGGCTCGCGATCCTGCGTGGCTGGCTGGCCGCGGCACCGGGGGTCGGGGTGCTCGTCGCGCCGAACTTCGGGGTAGCCGCCGTGCTGATGATGACGTTCGCTGCCCGGGCCGCCCGGTTCTTCGACTCGGTGGAGATCGTCGAGTTGCACCATCCCGGCAAGGCCGACGCGCCAAGCGGCACCGCCCGGCGTACCGCGGAGCTGGTCGCCGCGGCGCGTACCACCGCCGGATTGCCGGTGGCCGGCCCGGACGCGACGACCGCCGCCCTCGACGGTGCCCGCGGCGCCCGGGTCGACGGTGTGCCGGTGCATGCCGTCCGCCTCGCCGGGCTCGTCGCGCATCAGGAGGTCCTGCTCGGGGGCGCGGGGGAGACCCTCACCCTGCGACATGATTCCTACGACCGCACCTCGTTCATGCCGGGGGTGCTGCTGAGCGTGCGGAAGGTCGGCGAGCGACCGGGACTCACGGTCGGTCTGGAGTCGCTGCTCGACCTGGACTAGCGCCGCGGGCACTTCGGGGCAGGTGTCTGCTGTCACCACGGGCCGCGAAAGATAGGTTTCCGGGTGTGGTCGGACACGTTGACCGTCGTTTCCCGGCGGGTACCCGTAGCATCTTCGGTATCGATCTTGGTACGACGTTCAGCTGCCTGGCCCGGGTGTCCGGTTCCGGCGAGCCGCAGATCGTGCCGTTGCCCGACGACGCGCGGACGCTGCCGAGCGTGGTGCTGTTCGTGGGGGCCGACGACTACATCACCGGGGAGACCGCGCGGCGGCTGGCCCGGGCGCGCCCCGACGACGTGTGCTCCCTGGTCAAGCGGCGGATGGGGGACGGGGACTGGCGCTTCGTCACCCGCGGCGCGGCCTGGTCGGCGCCGGCCGTCAGCGGTCTGATCCTCAAGGCGCTGGTCTCCGACGCCGCGCTCACCACCGGCGAGCCCGTCGAGGACGTCGTGATCACCGTTCCGGCCTACTTCGGGAACGAGGAGCGCCGCGCGACGGTGCTTGCCGGCGAGTACGCGGGGCTGAATGTCGTCGACGTCATCAACGAGCTGACCGCGGCGGCGCTGTCCTACGGCTTTGCCCGCTTCGAGATCGGTGCACGGCGTACGCTCGGTGGTCCGGGAATGGCGGCGGAGGAGGTCGCGCTCGTCTACGACCTGGGCGGCGGTACGTTCGACGTCACCGTGGTCGAGCTCGCCGACCGGCGGGTGTCGGTGGTGGCGATCGACGGTGACCATCAGCTGGGCGGTGCCGACTGGGACGAGAAGGTGGTGCTCTTCCTCTGCGACCGGTTCCTCGCGGCCCATCCCGGCGCCCGGGACCCGCTCGACGGCGGCGAGACCGCCCAGGCGCTCGCGCTCGCCGCCGAACGGGCTCGCCGGGAGCTGACCGACGTCGCATCGACGACGGTCCTGGTCGAGCACGCCGGGTTGTCCACCGAGGTCACGCTGACCCGCGACGAACTCGAACGGCTCACCGCCGGTCTGCTTGACCGGACGATCACCCTTACCCGGGTCGCGGTCGACGCCGCGCGGGCCCGAGGGGTGCGGGGGATCGACCGGATCCTGCTCGTCGGCGGCGCGGCGCGGATGCCGGCCGTGGCCAGGCGCCTCGCCGCCGAGTTCGCCGTGCCCGTCGAGTTGACCGATCCCGACCTCGCCGTGGCCCGCGGGGCCGCGATCTACGGGGAGAAGAAGGCGCTGGAACGCCTGGTGGCCGCCGACCTGGTGACCCGCGGTCAGCTGGTTGACGGGGCTGCCGTGGACACCGCCGCCCCAGCGGACCTGGACGCGGCGTGCCGGCGGCTCGCGAGCGTCCTCGGCCTGCCCGCCCAGCGGGTGCGCCGCACCGTCGAGGTACAGGTCGTCAACGTTGTCTCGCGTGGTTTCGGGGTGTTGGCGTTGAACCGGTTCGGTGAACAGGGGGCAGTCTTCCTGGTGCACCGCAACGACCGGCTTCCGATTGCCGTCCGGCGCGCGTTCGGGACGGTGCGCAACGACCAGGACGCCGTCACCGTCTACGTCGTCGAACAGGCCGGTGGTGTCGAATCGGCGCGTATCGAGGACAACAAGGTCATTGCCGAGGCCGAGATCACGGGTATCCCGCCCGGTTTCCCGGCCGGCTCCCAGATTGAGATCATTTTCCGGATGGGTTTCGATGGGATCCTGGAGGTGACGGCGACGCATGAGGGTCTCGTCGACCGGCCGCTCACGGTACGGGTGGAGACCTCGGCCGCGTTGAGCCAGGCCGACGTCGCCCGCGAGCGGGAACAGGTGGCCCGGGCCCGCCGGGAGCGCGGCGGCCCGGGTGGTGCGCCGAGCGGATGGATCTGAGGGGCGCGGCGATGCGGTCCTTCGACTCCAACGACTACCGTCGCCGGGTCCTCGCCGTCGTGCACAGCCGGGGCGGGGCCGAGCACAGCGATCCCTTCGAGATCTACGACATCCCGCTCGACGAGGTGGACACCCTCGACGACGCCGCAATCGAGGCCAGGACCGCGGATGTCGGGGCGTTCTGGCAGCGCAGCCGGGACCACCCCCGCTACCGAGGAGTGATTATCGGTCTGCTGGGGCTGCACGCGGAGCTCGTCGCGGCACTGGCGACCCGTACCGCGCGCCTAGAGCTGCGGGATCGGGTCGCCGCCGCCCGCGCCGCCCGGGACGACGAACGATTCGCCTCCCTGGACGCCGCGGTCGGGCGACTCGTCGCCCGGTTCGGTGGACTCCCGGAGGACAAGATCGTCGGTTTGCGGGCGCTGGCGGCATCCCAGGGGATCGACGACCCCGCGTTCACGCTGCGGATCCGGCGTCATCGGGCCCTGCCTGCCGGATCGCGGAGCTCCGCCACGGAGGCCTCGGCCGGCGCGATCCCCGCCGAGGTACTCGGCCAGGTCCGCGCAGATCTCGATGAACTGGGCCGGATCACCGGAAGCACCCCGCCCCGGAGCCTGTTCGACCTGATCGGCGTGCGGCCCGGCACCGGCCGGGCGGAGATCCGAGCGGTGCGTGATGCGGCGCTCGTCCGCAACCGGGCCCGTCGGCCGGACCGCCGGCGGGCACTGCTCGACGATCTCCTGGCCGCGGTCGGTGCGCTGCTGGTCGACGGCGAGCCGGACGCCTACCTCGATGCGCTCGCCGTGACGACGACCGAGCGGTTGCGCCCGCGGGTGGCCGCGGCCGTTCTTGTGGAGGACGTGCTGCTCCCCGTGGAGGCCGCGGCGCTGGTCGCCGAGGCGGAGGCGGACGGGCTTGACGCCGCCCGGGCGAGGGGGGTGGTCACCGCCCTCGCCCGGGAGCACAGGGTGCTCCCCTCCCCGTCCCCGTGGGCATCGCCGCCGACGACCTCCGGGCGTCCGGAGGCCGCACCGGACCGGCCGTCGGCGCCGCGCACCGCAGCCGACGAGCTTTCCGCCGCTTCGGACCTGCGGCTGGAGCACGACCGGCTGCGGTGGACCTGGCCCGCGGGCTGCACGGAGATGATGCTCGCCTGGCGGGTGGACGCTCCGCCGGTCGGCGCGCCTGATTCACAGGCACAGGTGCGTAAGGTGACCAACACCCGTTACGAGATCGACGGCGGAGTCCCGTTGCCGGCGACGCGACCCCTGTATGTGGCGCTCTTCGGTTGTCTTCGGGAGTCGGGACGGCTGGTTGTGGCGACCTTGGCGGCGCCCGGGGCGCGGATCCGGCTGGATCCGGACGGTCCGGTGGCGTCGGCATCGGGCGGGGCGTCTAGGTGAGGGCCCGGTGGCTGGTGGCCGTGCTCGTCGCGGCGTGTGGCTTCTACCTCGGGCTGATCGGGTGGCGGGGAATCCAGTTGCTCGGCGACGATCGCTGGGCGGCCCGTGGACTCGGTCTCGGTGTCGTGCTGCTTCCGCTGATCGGCGCCGTCGTCATCCTGCGTGAGCTGCGTTTCGGCCGCGACACCGAGCGGCTTGCCCGGATGTTCGACGTAGCCGCGGATGCGACGGCTGACGTCGAGCCCGGTACCGCCCGCGGCTTCGACCCCGACCTCGACCTCGACCCCGGCGCCCGAGCCGACGAGCCGGTTCTCGTGCGCCGGCCGTCGGGCCGGATCGACCGCGCATCGGCCGACGCCGCGTTCGCCCAGCGTCGGGCGGAGGCCGAGGCGGCGCCGGGCGAATGGCGTCGCTGGTACCGGCTCGCGGTCTCCTATGGAGATGCCGGGGACACCCGCCGGGGACGCGCCGCGATGCGTCACGCGATCGCCCTCGAGCGGCACTTCCGCGGGTGACCGTGCCCCGTCCCCTGGCGGTGGATTGCTCATCCAATGCAGGTGGATCCGGCACGGCTATTGACATCTCCCGGAGGGAGCCGGGCACCCTCGGTGACAGGCAGTTATATCGTATTGACCGCGGCGAGGAGGGAGACTGAGCCGGGGCCGCGTACTAACGCGTCGATGACCTGTGTACGATGCCGCAGAGAGTCGGCGTTGTCGGCCATCAGACTACTGGGGGGTAGTGCGGTGTTCGTATCCTGTGGCCATTCGAGACGGGTCCGGCAGCGTCCATGCTGAGCGCCCCCGGCGGGTGAGCAGTCACTGATCTCCTGATCTCCGATCAATTTGATGCCCCTTTCCCCCGATCCTCCAACCTGGCCTCGCGGCGCGATCTGATCCGATGCGCCGCCTCCTTCGCATGGCTCAAGGGAGGCCGCCCGTCGTCGCCGGACTCCGGACAGCGATCGACGGGCACTCTCCGGGGTCCTCTGTATTCCAGATCCGGGAGCACACGACGTGCGTGCGATAGTGACCGGCGGCGCCGGTTTTCTGGGCAGTCATCTCTGTGAACGCCTACTGGGCGGCGGCTACGAGGTCATCTGTTTCGACAACTTCCTCACCGGCCGGCCGGAGAACGTGGAGCATCTGCTCGCCGATCCACGTTTCCGCCTGGTCAACCGGGATGTGAATGATTTTATTTATGTTTCCGGTCCGGTCGACGTCGTGTTGCACTTTGCATCCCCGGCATCTCCGGTGGATTACTACGAGCTGCCGATCGAGACACTCAAGGTCGGTTCGCTCGGTACCTTCCACGCCCTTGGCCTGGCGCGGCAGAAGAATGCTCGGTTCCTGCTCGCCTCGACCTCGGAGTCCTACGGCGATCCACAGGTAAATCCCCAGCCGGAAGGCTACTGGGGCAACGTGAACCCGGTCGGCCCACGCAGTGTGTACGACGAGGCCAAGCGATTCTCCGAGGCGGTGGCCATGGCCTATCGGCGCAAGCACGGCGTCGACACCGGTATTGTTCGCATCTTCAACACCTACGGCCCGCGGATGCGGGTCGACGACGGTCGCGCCATTCCGGCCTTCATCTCCCAGGCGCTGCGGGGCGAGCCCATCACGGTCGCCGGTGACGGAACCCAGACCCGGTCCATCTGTTATGTCGACGACCTGATCGACGGCATCGTCCGACTTCTGCACTCGGACCTGCCCGGGCCCGTGAACATTGGGAACCCGCACGAGATGTCGATCCTCGACACCGCGGTGCTCGTCCGTGACCTGTGCGGATCGACGGCGCCGATCACCTTCGTCCCGCGGCCCCAGGACGACCCTTCGGTACGCCAACCCGACATCACCCTCGCCCGGACCCTCCTGGGCTGGGAACCGAAGACGAGCCTGCATGACGGGCTCACCCGGACGATCTCCTGGTTCGCCGGCCAGCTCGCGGAGAGCCGTCAGGTCGCTTGACCGGCGTCAAGGTGTCCCCCCGGATACCGAGCTTTCCGGGGACGTGGCTTTCTGTTTGCGGGGGGATGGCTCGCGATGGCCGGCACCACGCCGTGTGCACCGCCGTGTTACGTGAGATCGGTGGCATTGGTCCGCAACCCGCCGAGGATGTCAGCGCCACGTACCTGCCGTGCGCGCTCAGGTCGAGACGGGGCCTTCGCCGCCGATGCGTGGGCGAACGGCGACCGGCCCGGGATGTCCGCGGCAATGGTGACCCGAGAGTTCCCGTGGCCCCGCCACCTCCCGGACATATCTTCTTCCCGGGCATCTTCTTCCGGGACGTGGACCGCCGGCCCCGGGTGCCGTGCGCGCGGTTCTTGCCACCGGCCGTGCACTACCCGACGCTGGCGCTGTGACCGGACCGGGGCTCCTGCTCGCGCCGATCGCCTGGTTCACCGGGATCGCGGTCGTCCCCGGGATCGCCGAGGCCGCTACCAGGTCGGCGATGCACCAATCTGGGGATTATGTTCTGCTGTGCCTGATGTTCGCCGCCCAGTGCGGGCCCGTGCCCATCGCGGTGTTCGCTGCCCGAACGGCCGGGACCGCGCGGTCCAGCCGAAGGGCACCGGCGCGACGGGCGTGGTCGTGGTGCCGATCCCAGGTACGGATCCTAGCCGTCGTCGGGTTGATCCCGCTGCCGGGATCGGTTGTTCCGGGTCGGAATGGAGCACCTGTGGCGAGTTGTTTCAGTTGATCACGAAGAAGTGGATAACCGAGCTATGACGTCGACGAGTCGAGCCGAGACGGTCCTGGTGACCGGGGCTACGGGGTTCATCGGCTCCCATACTTGGGTGGACCTGCTTGCCGCGGGTCATCGGGTAGTGGGAGTGGACAACTTCGCCAACAGCTCACCACGGGTGCTGGGCAGGCTGCGTAAGGTGGTGGACGGCGACATCGACTTCGTGCGGCTCGATGTCCGTGACCGGGCGGCGCTCGGTGACGTGTTCCGCCGATGGAAGATCGATTCCGTTATTCACTTCGCCGCTCTCAAGGCCGTCGGCGAGTCGGTCGACATCCCGCTGGAGTACTACGACACGAACGTCAACGCGATGTTGGGCCTGGTCTCCGTGATGGCGGAGCACGGCGTGCGCCGGCTGGTCTTCTCGTCCTCGTGCGCAATCTACGGAGCGGCGGCCAAGGTACCGATCGCCGAGGACACGCCGGCCCGCCCGACCAATCCCTACGCGCGCACCAAGTGGATGTGCGAGCAGATCCTCGCCGACCTCTGCGCCCGGGATCCGTCCTGGCACGTGACGTCCCTGCGATACTTCAACCCCACCGGGGCGCACGAGTCGGGCCTGCTCGGCGAGGACCCCCGTGGGGTGCCGAACAACGTCATGCCCTACCTGGCCCAGGTGGCGGTCGGCCGGCGCCCGGAGCTGTCTATCTTCGGCGACGACTACCCCACGTCCGACGGCACGGGCGTACGCGACTACATCCACGTGGTCGACCTGGCGGAGGGCCATCGACTCGCTCTCGATCATCTTGATGACCAGGCGGGACATCGGGTCATCAACCTCGGGACCGGCGCTGGCACCTCCGTGCGGGAACTGCTCGCGGCCTTCTCCGCGGCCTGCGCTCGTGATCTCCCCAGCCGCGTCGTGGCGAGGCGGCCGGGGGACGTCGCCGCACTGGTCGCCGACGCGGCGCTCGCCCGTACGGCGCTCGGCTGGTCAGCCCGCCGGGATGTCGCGGACATGTGCCGGGATGCCTGGGAGTTTCAGCGTCTCAATCCAGGGGGGTACGACGATGAGGAGGAGGAGTCTGATGAGCTCGTCGGACAGCCTTGATGATGCGGCGGGGCCCGGAACCGGGCCTCGCCCACGCCTGACCGTCATCGGCACCGGGTATCTGGGGGCCACCCACGCGGTGTGCATGGCGGAGCTCGGCTTCGAGGTGCTCGCCGTGGACGTCGACCATTCGAAGATCGAGCGGTTGTCCGCGGGGGAGATCCCGTTCTTCGAGCCCGACCTCGCCGACCTCCTGCGCGCGAACCTCCGGACCGGACGGCTGCGTTTCACCACCTCCTTCGAGGAGATCGCCGAGTTCGGCGACGTGCACTTCGTCTGTGTGGGCACCCCCCAGCGTGCCGACGGTTACGGGGCGGACCTGGGCCACTTGCACGCCGCCATCGAGCGCCTCGCGCCGCTGCTGACCCGGCCGTGCCTCGTGGTCGGCAAGTCGACGGTGCCGGCCGGCACGGCTGCGGGGCTAGCCCGGACAATCGCGCAGCTCGCCCCGGCGAACCGCCCGGCCGCGGACGAGACGGCGCTCGGCGTGGCGGGGGCCGGCGGGTTGGGCCGCGTCGAGGTGGGCCATGACGGGCTGGGCCATGACGAGGTGGACGAGCCCGCCGACATCTCCAGCGATCTTGCTGGCGTCCAGCTGGCCTGGAACCCGGAGTTCCTCCGGGAGGGCTTCGCGGTGGCCGACACCCTGCGACCGGACCGGCTCGTCTTCGGTGTCGCCTCCCCGGCTGCGGAAGGAGCGATGCGGGCGGCCTTCGCGCCGGTGATCGCCCAGGGGGTGCCGGTCATCGTGACGGACTACGCGACGGCCGAGCTGGTGAAGACGGCGGCCAACTCCTTTCTCGCGACGAAGATCTCCTTCATCAACGCGATGGCGGAGGTGTGCGAGGCGGTCGATGCCGATGTCCTGACGCTGGCCGAGGCGCTGTCCCACGACGTGCGCATCGGCGGGAACTTCCTGCGTCCGGGGGTGGGGTTCGGGGGCGGCTGCCTACCTAAGGACATCCGGGCCTTCCAGGCCCGCGCGGACGAGCTCGGGGTCGGTGCGGCGCTGCGTTTCCTGCGCGAGATCGACGAGATCAACAATCGCCGCCGGGACCGCGTGGTGGACCTGGTCACCGCGGCCCTGGACGGCATGCTGGCCGGCCGGCGCCTCGTCGTGCTGGGCGCCGCGTTCAAGCCCAACTCCGACGACGTGCGGGACTCCCCGGCGCTCGCGGTCGCGGGGCTGCTGGCCGGGACCGGCGCCGAGGTGACGGTCGTGGATCCGGTCGCGACGCACAACGCCCGGCGGGCCCTGCCCGGCCTCGCCTACAGCGGCTCCGTCGAGGCCGTGGTCGAGGGGGCCGATGCGCTGGTCCTACTCACCGAGTGGCGCCAGTTCGCCGACCTGGACCCGGCCCGGCTCGGGGCCGTGGTCCGGCGCAAGGTCATGGTGGACGCCCGGCACGCGCTCGACGCCGACCAGTGGCGCCAGGCCGGATGGGTCTACCTGGCCCCCGGCCGGCCGACCAGCATCATCCCGAGCTCGTTGCCGGAGCAGCGGCACCGGAGGGACGGACCGCCGCCGGCGCCGGCCGAGCAGCGCGGCGAGGTGGGTGCGCGGCTCGCGGAGGTCGAGGCGCGCGCGGGGCACCCGATGTGATCGACGGGATGGGGCCCGGTGGAACGGGCCCCATCCCCGCCGTGGGACCGCTCTCCGGCCGTGAGGGCAACGAGCCCCACGCGATAGGCTGTCGCTCATGCGTCTCCTCGCTCGACATCGGTGACTGCCACCCGGCTTCGCGGTTGACCGTGCCCGGGGCGGCAGGTGCCCGTCCGTTCGAGATGATGAGGAGATTCCGCGGCGATGAGTGACGCGCCGATCGTCCGTCCCCTGCCCGTGAGCGGGTTTCCCGAGTGGCTGCCCGAGGTCCGTCTCGTCGAGCAGCGCTGGCTCGACACCATCCGGGCGACGTTCGAGCGGTACGGCTTCTGCTCGGTGGAGACCCCCTCGGTCGAGGCGCTCGAGGTGCTGACCGCGAAGGGGGAGACCTCCCAGGAGGTCTACACGCTGCGCCGCCTGCAGGCCGACGCCGACGACGACAGCGCCCGCCTCGGCCTGCACTTCGACCTCACGGTGCCCTTCGCGCGGTACGTGGCCGCCCACTTCAACGACCTCGTGTTCCCGTTCAAGCGCTACCAGATCCAGCGGGTGTGGCGGGGGGAGCGTCCGCAGGAGGGCCGCTTCCGCGAGTTCACCCAGTGCGACATCGACGTGATCAATGTTGATCAGGTGCCCCTGCACTTCGACGCGGAGCTTCCCCGCATCGTGCATGAGGTCCTGGGCACCCTCGGCGTTCCGCCCTGGACCCTCAACATCAACAATCGCAAGGTGCTCCAGGGCTTCTACGAGGGCCTGGGCATCGGCGATCCGCTGGCCGTCATCCGGGTCGCTGACAAGCTCGACAAGATCGGCCTCGCGGGAGTGGAGGGGCTGCTGACCACCGCGGTCGGGCTCGACCCGGACCAGGTGCGCGCCTGCCTGGAGCTCACGGGCATCCGGGGCTCCGATCCCGGCGTCGTCGAGGAGGTACGCCGGCTCGGGGTGAAGTCGGACCTGCTCTCCGAGGGGCTCGACGAGCTCGCCGCGGTTCTCGATGATCTCGGCGATCTCGCCGACCTGCCCGCCGGCGGCGTGGTCGCGGACCTCTCGATCGCACGCGGTCTCGATTACTACACCGGGACCGTCTACGAGGCGAAGTTCGTTGACTGGCCGGACTTCGGCAGCATCTGCTCGGGGGGGCGGTACGACAACCTTGCCGGCTCCTTCATCCGCCGCAACCTCCCCGGCGTCGGGATCTCGATCGGCCTCACCCGCATCTTCGCCAAGCTCTCGGCCGAGGGCCTGCTCACCACCGGGCCGTCCAGCCCCGCCGACGTGCTAGTCGTGATCCCCTCCGCGTCGCGCCGTGCCGCCGCCCTCGCGACGGCCGCCGAGCTGCGCACCCGGGGGCTGCGGGTGGAGACCTACCACCAGCCGGACAAGGTGGCCAAGCAGGTCCGCTACGCCTCCCGCAAGGGCATCGGATTCGTCTGGTTCCCGCCCTTCGACGATGGCCGGGCGCACGAGGTGAAGAACATGGCCACCGGGGACCAGTCCGCGGCGGACCCAGCGGCCTGGACCCCGGCCGCGGGCTGACCGGCGGGCGTGCCGCCGCGCCATCGCCGGGAGGCTGCCCGTCGTGACGTGGCCGGGCGGCCGGGGATTGACGGGGGCGGAGATCCCCGGCCGCGCCATGCCACGCCGTGAGGGCGGGCACTGCGACTCCTCGTCGCTGGGGACTGACGAGGCGTCCACCTCCGGTGTACCACGCGGGTTGTGACTGCCAATCCCCGCGCGTCGATCGGGTAACCGGACGGGTAAGTGGATGCCGACACGATCCCGGTTGGGCGATTGCTGGCCCGGTCGGGTGATTGCAGGCCTGGCGTCCGGGTGCATGCCGCCGCCGGGTGAGGTCCCCGTATCCCGGCGGACGGGCGCCGTCTACCGTGGGAGGAGTCCGCCAGCGACCGGGCAACGGGTCCTGCGCCCAGATGATGGAGGTGGCAGTGTCGCAGCCGACGCCCGAACCGGCGTCCGGGCCGACGTCCGTGCGGCTTCGGGTCCAGGTGATCGCCAAGACCGAGTTCATCCCCCCGGACGACGTGGCCTGGAGCACCGACGCCGACGGCGGTCAGGCCCTCGCCGAGTTCGCCGGGCGGGCCTGCTACCAGAGCTGGAACAAGCCGAATCCGGCGACCGCGACCAACGCCGGCTACCTGCGGCACATCCTCGACGTCGGGCATCTGTCCGTGCTCGAGCACGGGACCATATCGCTCTATCTCACCGGGGTGTCGCGCAGCCTCACCCATGAGCTGGTTCGGCACCGGCACTTCTCCTACAGCCAGCTCTCCCAGCGTTACGTCCCCGAGAGGGACGCCGCCGTGGTGGAACCGGAGGTCATCGCAGCCGATCCGGAGCTGCACGCCCTGTTCCAACAGGCCGCGGCGGCCTCGCTGGAGGCCTACGGGCGTCTGCTGGAAGGTCTGGAGAAGCGGTTCGCCGACGTTTCCGCGCCCACCTCACGGCGCAAGCAGGCGCGCCAGGCGGCCCGGTCGGTGCTGATGAACGCGACCGAGACCCGGATCGTGGTCACCGGGAACTACCGGGCGTGGCGGCACTTCATCGGGATGCGGGCGAGCGAGCATGCCGACGTGGAGATCCGCGGGCTTGCCGTCGCCGCCCTGCGGGAGCTGCTCCGGGTGGCGCCCAACGTGTTCGCCGACTTCCGGATCTCGACGCTGGACGACGGCACCGAGGTCGCCTCCAGCCCGCTGGTGGGAGAGGGCTGAGCGCCGGGCCTCCCCGCCGCCGGCCGCCCATTGATTTGTCGGGAGAAAGAGGCCCATTGATTTGTCGGGAGAAAGAGAAAGAGGACAGCCGATGACGAGCGTCGTCGACGCCGAGCGGAGCGGCGCGGATCCGGCCGCGGGGCCGTTGTCCCCGGCGGAGCTCGATCTCATCCACGCCTACTGGCGAGCGGCGAACTATCTGTCCGTCGGGCAGATCTACCTGCTCGACAATCCCCTGCTCACCGAGCCGCTGCGTCCGGAGCACGTCAAACCGCGCCTGCTCGGGCACTGGGGCACGACTCCCGGCCTGAACCTCATCTACGCCCACTTGAACCGCGTGATCCGGGCAAAGGACCTGAACGCCATCTACATCATCGGTCCGGGTCACGGCGGTCCCGGCATCGTGGCGAACGCCTACCTGGAAGGCACCTACAGCGAGGTCTACCCCTCGATCGGCCGGGATGCGGCGGGGATGCGGCGGCTGTTCCGGCAGTTTTCCTTCCCCGGCGGAATCCCCAGCCACGTCGCGCCGGAGATTCCCGGGTCCATCCATGAGGGCGGCGAGCTCGGTTACGCGCTGACCCACGCCTACGGCGCGGCCTTCGACAATCCCGACCTGGTGGTCTGCGCCGTCGTGGGGGACGGGGAGGCCGAGACGGGCCCGCTCGCGGCGAGCTGGCACTCCAACAAGTTCCTCGACCCGGGTCGCGACGGCGCGGTGCTGCCGGTCCTGCACCTCAACGGTTACAAGATCGCCAATCCGACGATCCTGGCCCGCATCCCCGAGCAGGAGCTGACCGCGCTCCTGCGTGGCTACGGTTACCATCCGTACTTCGTGGCCGGGGACGACCCGGCCGCGGTGCACCAGCGGATGGCGGGCGTCCTGGACGCCGCCGTCGACGAGATCCACGAGATCCAGGACCGGGCCCGCCGCCACGGCCGCACCGAGCGCCCCACCTGGCCGATGATCGTGCTGCGGACCCCCAAGGGGTGGACCGGGCCGGCCGTCGTCGACGGCCTGCCGGTCGAGGGCACGTGGCGGTCCCACCAGGTGCCCGTCGCGCAGCTGCACGACAACCCCGGGCACCTGGCCCAGCTGGAGGCGTGGCTGCGCTCCTACCGGCCGGAGGAGCTCTTCGATGCCGGCGGAGCCCTGCGGCCCGAACTCGCCGCGCTCGCCCCTCGCGGTCCCCGGAGGATGAGCGCGAACCCGCATGCCAACGGGGGCGAGCTGCTGCGTGATCTGACCCTTCCTGACTTCCGCGACTACGCGGTCGACGTCACCGCCCCCGGGACCACCCTTGCCGAGCCGACCCGGGTCCTGGGCGCGTTCCTACGGGACGTGATGGCCGCCAATCCGAGCACCTTCCGGGTGATGGGCCCGGACGAGACCGCCTCCAATCGGCTGGCTGCGCTCTTCGAGGTGACCGACCGCGCCTGGAACGCCCGGACGGAACCGACGGACGAGCACCTGGCAGTGGACGGCCGGGTCATGGAGGTGCTTTCCGAGCATCTGTGCCAGGGCTGGCTGGAGGGCTATCTGCTCACCGGCCGGCACGGGCTCTTCTCCTGCTACGAGGCGTTCATCCACATCGTCGACTCGATGGTCAACCAGCACGCGAAATGGCTGAAGACCACCCGGCACATCCCGTGGCGGCGCCCGATCGCCTCGTTGAACTACCTGCTGACCAGCCACGTGTGGCGGCAGGACCACAACGGCTTCTCCCATCAGGACCCCGGGTTCATCGACCACGTCGTGAACAAGAAGGCCGAGGTCGTCCGGGTGTACCTGCCCCCGGACGCGAACACCCTGCTCTCCGTCGGCAACCACTGCCTGCGCAGCCGGCACTACATCAACGTGATCGTGGCCGGCAAGCAGCCGGCGCTGAACTACCTGTCGATGCCGGCGGCGATCGCCCACTGCACCCGTGGCCTGGGCATCTGGGATTGGGCCAGCAACGACCACGACGCGCCCGGCGACGGGCTGCCGGATGTGGTGATGGCCTGCGCCGGGGACATCCCGACCCTGGAGACCCTCGCCGCGGTGGACATCCTGCGCCAGCACTTCCCCGACCTGAAGGTGCGCGTCGTCAACGTCGTCGACCTGATGTCCCTGCAGGACGAGGCGGAACATCCGCACGGCATCTCGCACGCCCGCTTCGACGCGCTGTTCACCACCGACCGGCCGGTCATCTTCGCCTACCACGGCTATCCCTGGCTGATCCACCGGCTGACCTACCGGCGGCACAACCATCACAACCTGCATGTCCGTGGCTACCTTGAGGAGGGGACGACTACCACCCCGTTCGACATGGTCATGCTGAACAACCTCGACCGGTTCCACCTGGTGGCGGACGTCATCGACCGGGTACCGAGCCTGGGCGCCCGCGCCGCGCACGTCCGGCAGCAGATGGTCGACGCGCGGCTCGCGGCCCGGACCTACACCCGGGACCACGGCGAGGACGCCCCGGAGATCCGGAACTGGACCTGGCCCTACTGAGTCCCGCCCCTACCGAGCCCCGCCCCGTCGCGATGAACGTCCTGGTGGTCAACGCCGGATCGGCCAGCCTCAAGCTGCGGCTGATCGGCCCGGACGACGCCCTGCTCGCCGCGCGCGATCTCACCGCGCCAGCCGGTCGGGCGGACCCGGCCGGGGTCGTCGCCGCGCTGCGCGAGCTCACCCACGAGGGTGGCCAGCCGGGCGCGGTCGGGCACCGCATCGTGCACGGCGGGACGGATTTCACCGCCCCCGTGGTCGTCGACCGGGCCGTGGCCGAGCGGCTGCGGAGGCTGACCGCCCTCGCCCGCCTGCACCAGCCGGCGGCGCTCGCCGCCCTCGACGAGGTCGGGGCGGCCGTGCCCGAGGTGGCGCAGGTCGCCTGCTTCGACACGGCGTTTCACAGCCGGATGCCGGCGGAGGCCATCACCTACGCCATCCCGGCCGAGTGGCGGGAGCGGTACGGCATCCGCCGGTACGGCTTCCACGGCCTGTCCCACGCCCACGTCTCCCGGCGGGCGGCTGCGCTCACCGGGGCGCGGCGCATCGTGACCTGTCATCTCGGCTCGGGCGCGTCGCTCGCCGCCGTTCTCGACGGGGTGGGGGTGGACACCACGATGGGCTTCACCCCGCTGGAGGGCCTGGTGATGGCCACCCGGTCCGGCACCGTGGATCCCGGCGCGCTGCTGTGGCTGCAGACGGAGGCGGGACTGAGCGCGCACGAGCTCACCGATCGCCTGTTCACCTCGGCGGGGCTGCGCGCGCTCGCGGGGACGGCGGACATGCGGGAGGTCGAGTCCGGCGCCGCCGCGGGTGAGCCGGCCGCCGCGTTGGCGCTGGCGGTCTACCTGCACCGGCTGCGCGCCGGGATCGCCGCGATGACCGCCGCGCTGGGCGGGCTGGACGCCCTGGTGTTCACCGGCGGCGTCGGGGAGAACTCCGCCTCCGTGCGGGCCGGGGCCGCGGCCGGACTCGGCTACCTGGGTGTGGCGGTGGATCCCGAGCGTAACGATCCGGCCCGGGCCGGTGGTACGGGCCCATCTGGTGGCACGGAGCGCGAGATCGGCGTGCCGGGGGCCGCCGTGCGTACGCTCGTGATCGAGGCACGCGAGGACCTGGAGATCGCCCGCGGGACCCGGGCGGCCCTCGCCGGTGGCATTGGGTGACGGTAGTCTGGCATTACGGTAATGTCCCGGATGGCGGGCGCGATCCTGGCGGACCCGCGCGCCGCCGGATGGCACCGCCCGGACGATCCGGTGGCGGTACTCTGAAAGCTCTGTCGCGGCGAGTGGAACGGTGCTGTGCGGTGCGGTGCATTCCGGTGCGGTGCATTCCGGTGCGCTGCCGTCCCCGCCGGTCGTCCCGTCGTCCCCGATCGGGGCCCGGCCGGTCGCGATGCCCGACACCGCGCGGTGCGCCGTCCCCGGGCCGGGCGGACGGTATCCGCGTGCGGTGGCCCAGCGGCCCCCGCGGGTCTCGCGCCGGTCGCTTGTGGCGAGTCCGGGGAGCAGGCACGGCTCGGGCCGGCGGAGCGGGAAAGGCGGCGTGGGCGGAGGATGGACCGGTGCCGGCCCGGCGGTGTCGGAGGAGTGAACGCGGAGGTTCGGCGGTCCGGCGGGTGATGTCGGTCGCCAGAGGTGATGTCGGAGGTGCTGTCTAGCGTGACCGGTATGTCAATGTTGCCGCCGGCGCCGTTCGGGCGCGTGATCACAGCGATGGTCACGCCGTTCCGGGCGGACGGCGGTCTCGATGAGGCGGGTGCCGCGGAGCTCGCGAACCGTCTGGTGGACGCCGGCAACGACGGGCTCGTGGTCAACGGCACCACCGGGGAGTCTCCGACGACCACCGCCGAGGAGAAGGACCGCCTGGTGCGGGTCGTCGTCGAGGCCGTGGGAAGCCGCGCCCGCGTGATCTCCGGTGTCGGGACGAGTGACACCGCGCACAGCGTGGAACTGGCGCGGGCCGCCGAAGCCGCGGGCGCGCACGGTCTGCTCGTCGTGACGCCCTACTACAACAAGCCACCGCAGGCCGGGTTGCTGCGGCATTTCGTCACCGTCGCCGAGGCGACCGGGCTACCGGTCGTCATCTACGACATCCCCGGCCGGACCGGGGTCCCGGTGGCGTCGGAGACTCTGGTGCGGTTGGCCGAACACCCGCGTATCGTCGCGGTCAAGGACGCTAAGGACGATCTGCCCGCATCCTCCTGGGTGCTGGCGCGGACCGGTCTGGCGTATTACTCCGGCACCGACGCGCTCAACCTGCCGTTGCTGTCCATCGGGGCCTGCGGAGTCATCAGTGTTGTCGGGCACGTGGCCGCACCCGCGATCCGTGCCATGATCGAGGCCTTCGGGGCCGGTGAGGTGGGTCGGGCGATCGCGCTGCATCAGGGCTTGCTGCCCGCGTATGAAGGAATGTTCCGCAGCCAGGGCGTGATCCTGGCCAAGGCCGCGCTGCGGCTGGCCGGGCTGCCCGCGGGGCCGGTCCGGCCACCGTTGGTGGACGCCGCTCCCGCCGAGGTCGCGCGGCTGCGGGCGGACCTCGCCGAGGCGGTCCTCGACGTCGCCGGGCCACCGGGCGCGCCGGCCGGCGCCTCGTCCGGGCCCGTCTCGTCCGGGCCCGCCTCGTCTGTCGGGCTGGCCGTCGCCGCGGCGGGTGAGGTCTCATGAGCCATCCGCATCCCGACCTCGGCCCGCCGCCGCCGCTGCGCGCGGACGGCCTGCGGATCATCCCGCTCGGTGGGGTCGGGGAGATCGGTCGCAACATGACCGTCTTCGAACACGCCGGCCGGCTGCTGATCGTGGACTGCGGGGTGTTGTTCCCGGAGGACGTCCAGCCGGGGATCGACCTGATCCTGCCCGACTTCACCGCCATCCGGGATCGCCTCGACGACATCGAGGCGGTGATCCTCACCCACGCGCACGAGGATCACATCGGGGCGGTGCCCTACCTGCTGCGGGAACGGCGTGACATCCCGCTGATCGGCACCCGGCTTACCCTGGCGCTGATGAACGCGAAGCTCGCCGAGCACCGCGTCAAGGCGGTCACTCAGGAGATCCGGGAGGAGGAGCGGCACGCCTTCGGGCCGTTCGAGTGCGAGTTCTTCGCGGTCAACCACTCCATCCCGGACGCCGTGGCCGTGGCCATCCGCACCGAGGCCGGGCTCGTCTTGCACACCGGCGACTTCAAGATGGACCAGCTGCCGCTCGACGGCCGGCTGACCGACCTGGGGGGCTTCGCGCGGCTCGGCCGCGAGGGTGTGGACCTGCTGCTGTCCGACTCGACCAACGCCGAGGTGCCCGGGTTCGTCACCTCCGAGCGGGAGATCGCCCCGGTGCTCGACGGAGTCTTCCGCGAGGCGACCCGCCGGATCATCATCGCCTGCTTCGCCAGCCATGTGCACCGGGTGCAGCAGGTGCTCGACGCGGCCGAGGAGCACGGTCGGTCGGTCTGCTTCGTGGGCAGGTCGATGGTCCGCAACATGGGAGTGGCCCGCGACCTCGGGTTGCTGCAGGTGCCACCGGGTCTGATCGTCGACGCCCGGGACGTGGACGCGCTGCCGGACCGCAACATCTGCCTGATCTCCACGGGCTCCCAGGGGGAGCCGCTCTCGGCCCTGTCCCGGATGGCCAATCGGGATCACCAGATCCGCATCCAGGCCGGCGACACGGTCGTGCTCGCCTCCAGCCTCATCCCCGGCAACGAGAACGCGGTGTTCCGGGTGATCAACGGGCTGACCCGCTACGGCGCCAAGGTCGTTCACAAGGGCGTGGCGAAGGTTCACACCTCGGGTCACGCCCCGGCGGGCGAGCTGCTCTACGTCCTGAACGCCACCAGGCCGTCCAACGTCATGCCGGTCCACGGCGAATGGCGGCACCTGCGGGCCCACGCCAAGCTCGCCGAGGCGACCGGGGTGCCCCCGGACCACGTGGTGCTCGCCGAGGACGGCATGGTCATCGACCTGCTCGACGGCCGGGCGCGGATCACCGGCGTTGTTCCCTGCGGCTATGTCTACGTCGATGGCGCCGCGGTCGGGGACGTCGGTGAGCCGAGCCTGAAGGACCGCCGGATCCTCGGCGAGGAGGGTTTCATCACGATCACTGTCGTGGTGGACGCCGCGGCGGGCAAGGTCGTCGTCGGCCCGGATCTCTCTGCCCGCGGTTTCTCCGATGCGCCGGGCACCTTCGACTCCGTCTCCAAACTGGTCAGCGACGGGCTGGTGGACGCCATGCGCACCGGGATGAACGATCTGACGGCCCTGCAGCAGCTCGTGCGGCGCACGGTCGGTCGCTGGGTCAACGAGAACTACCGGCGCCGCCCGATGATCGTTCCGGTGGTTCTCGAGGTCTGAGGCGTTGCGGCGCGCCCGGTTCGTCGGGGTTGCCAGTACTCGGGCACGCTCGTGTGTACCGTTTCGACGGTGGCCACACGGACCAGTGGCGCGCGGACGCGTGCGCAGACGGAGACGGCCACGTCCCGGCCGGGGGGCGGTGGTGGGCGTCAAGGTACCTCGCGGGGTGAAGGTACCCCGCGGGGCGGCGGTCAGGGCGGCAAGGCACGCGCATCGACGGCGGCTGGCCGGTCGGGCAGCTCCAGCCGGTCGGGCAGCTCCAGCCGGTCGGGCAGCTCCGGCCGGTCGGGCGGCTCCAGCCGGTCAGGCGGGTCCCGCGCGGCCGGCCGCGGTAGGACACCGGCCCGTCCACCGGCCCGGGCGAGTCGCCCCCCGCTGTCGCTGCTGATCGGCCAGACAGTCGTCAAGAGCGTCTACCGGCTGTGGATGGGCGCGGCGACGGCGCTGGGCACCGTGCTGCGCCGGGCCGGCCGGGGCGCCCGTGAGCTGCACATCGATCCAGGGCACCGGCGTGACGGGCTCGGCCTGACCGCGTTCGGCGGGGCGATCCTGGCCGCTGCCTCGGTGTGGTTCTCCGCCGCCGGGCCGCTGGGGAGGTACGTGGCCGCGGTCCTGGAGCTGCTGGTCGGCGCCGGCGCCTGGGCACTGCCGCTGTTCGGTCTGGGCGCCGCGTGGCGGCTGGTCCGGTCCCCGACCGATCCGGGCAGCCGGGGCCGGGTGGTGATCGGGTGGACGGCGGTCGCCGTCGGTCTGCTCGGCATGGTGCACATCGCTCGTGGCCTGCCCGACTTCTCGGACGGCGTCGCCCGGATGCGGGCGGCCGGTGGCTTCGTCGGGCTGCTCGGTGGCCTCCCGCTGGCCAGCGCGGTGACGCCGTACGTCGCCGTTCCGCTGCTGCTGCTGCTGACGTTCTTCGGCGTTCTCGTCATCACGGCGACCCCTGTCCGCCAGGTGCCCGAGCGGCTCGGTGAGCTCGTCGATCGGCTCACCATCGGGGTGCGCGGTCCCGCCCGGGACGCCGGCGAGTACGACGAGGACGCGGACTTCCGCGACGACCCCGAGGACGATTCGGAGCTGTCCGACGGCCTGCTCGCGGCCGGGGCGGCGGGTACGGACCGGCGTCGGCGCGGCGGTCGGGCGACCCCGCCCAGGGGAACGCCCCCGGGTGATGGCGAGGTCTTCGACGTCGCCGACGTCGCCGATGCCGCCGACGTCGCCCGGCCGGCCGCCCGGCCGCCCGCCGGGGACCTCGCCCTCGACCTGTTCGGCGAGCTCGCCGGCCCGGAGGCGGACACCGGCTACGTGACTACGGCCCCCGATCCGGGCGGTGCGGCCGCCGGTGGCGGGGAACCGGTAGCGGGGGCCGCGTCCGGTCCGCCGCGCAAGGCCCGGGCCCGGACAGCCCGGGCGACCGCGGGTGCGGCGGACACCGCGACCGGTGTCCCCGGTCCGGGTTCCGCGGACTTCGGCGGCGAGATCGAGCATCTGGTCCCCCCGGCCGACGGTGACTACCGGCTGCCGTCGCCGACCCTGCTGCGCTCCGGTACGCCGCCCAAGGCCCGCTCGGCCGCGACCGACGGGGTGATCGCCTCGCTGACCGACGTGTTCGCCCAGTTCAAAGTGGACGCCCAGGTGACCGGCTTCACCCGGGGACCGACGGTCACCCGCTACGAGGTCGAGCTCGGTGCCGCGGTCAAGGTCGAGCGGATCATCCAGCTCACGAAGAACATCGCGTACGCGGTGAAGAGCCCGGACGTGCGGATCATCAGTCCGATCCCGGGCAAGAGCGCGGTCGGTATCGAGATTCCCAACACCGACCGGGAGTTGGTGTCGCTCGGCGACGTCCTGCGCAGCGGGGAGGCGACCGGCAACCCGCATCCGCTGGTTGTCGGTCTCGGCAAGGACATCGAGGGCGGCTACGTGCTCGCCAACCTGGCCAAGATGCCGCACATCCTCATCGCCGGGGCGACTGGAGCCGGCAAGTCGACGTGTATCAACACCCTCATCACCTCGGTGCTGGCCCGGGCCACCCCTGACCAGGTGCGCATGGTGCTGGTGGACCCCAAGCGGGTCGAGCTGACGAACTACCAGGGTATTCCCCATCTGATCACGCCGATCATCACGAATCCCAAGAAGGCGGCCGATGCGCTGCAATGGGTCGTGAAGGAGATGGAGAACCGGTACGAGGACCTCGCCGCGTGCGGGGTGCGTCACGTCGACGACTTCAACCGCAAAGTGCGTAACGGTGAGATCGCTGCCCCGCCGGGATCCGAACGTGTCTACGTGCCCTACCCCTACATCCTGGCCATCGTCGACGAGCTCGCCGACCTGATGATGGTGGCGCCGCGCGACGTCGAGGACTCTATCTGCCGGATCACCGCCATGGCCCGGGCGGTGGGCATCCACCTGGTGCTCGCCACCCAGCGGCCCTCCGTCGACGTGGTGACCGGCCTGATCAAGGCGAACGTGCCGTCCCGGCTCGCCTTCGCGACGGCGTCGTTGGCGGACAGCCGGACGATCCTCGACCAGGCCGGCGCGGAGAAGCTCGTCGGCCTGGGGGACGCGCTCTTCCTGCCGATGGGAGCGGGCAAACCCGCCCGTATCCAGGGTGCCTTCGTTTCCGAGGACGAGATCGCGGCCATCGTCGACCACACGAAGGAACAGGCGCCGCCGGCGTTCCGGGAGGACGTGTTCGACGCTGGCGGCGAGGCCAGGAAGGAGATCGACGAGGAGATCGGAGACGATCTGCAGCTCTTCCTGCAGGCCGTCGAGCTCGTGGTGAGCACGCAGTTCGGCTCCACCTCGATGCTGCAGCGCAAGCTGCGGGTCGGGTTCGCGAAGGCCGGGCGGCTGATGGACCTGATGGAGAGCCGGGGCATCGTCGGCGCGAGTGAGGGCTCGAAGGCGCGTGACGTGCTGGTCATGCCGGACGAGTTGGAGGGTCTGCTCATAACCCTGCGTAACGGATGAGGAAGCCTCCGATGGAACGTCCCCGCTTTCAGCGCCGGGGGACGCGCCGTAAACTGAAGGCCTCGCGTCCACGGTAGGCGGAAAAGACGGTTGCGGAGGTTCGCTCATGCAGTCCGTGGACGGTCCGCAGCCGCGGGACAGCGTCGGGTCCATCCTGGCAGCGGCACGGCGTGACCGCGGTCTCACGGTCTCCCAGGTCAGCGAGCGCACCCGGGTCAGGGCGGGTCTGATCGATCAGATCGAGCAGGACGACTTCTCGCAGTGCGGCGGCACGGTGTATGCCCGCGGGCATCTGCGCAGCATCGCCACCACCCTCGGGCTCGATCCCGGGCCGGTGCTGGCGGCCTACGACGCCTCGCACGAGCACCAGACCGGCCCGTTGATGATGGGCCCCTCGGCCGAGTTCGATCCGCTGCGCGGGGAGTCCCGCCGGCGGCGCGGCGGGTTCCGGTGGGGTCCGGCAATGATCGTTTCGCTGGTCGTGGTGTGTGTCATCGCGGCTCTCGCGCTGCTGCTGCCAGGTTCCTCCGATTCCTCGGACGACAGGGCCGCGCTGGGGCTGGGCGGGGCCGTGGGGCTCACCCCGACCGTGACCGTCCCGCCGGCCTCGACGAGCCCGGCCGCTCCCACCGCGACCACGCCCGCGCCGACAGGGGTGAACGTCGTCCTGGCGGTACGCGGCGCGCAGAGCTGGCTGGAGGTGCGCGACGACGCCGAGCAGGTCCTGCTCTCCCAGCTCCTGCAGTCCGGCGACAGCCGGACGGTGACGGCGTCGGGGGCCCTGCACATCAAGGTGGGCAATGCCGGTGCGGTCGATGTGTCATGTAACGGCAGGAGCCTCGGGGCGCCGGGTGGACCCGGGCAGGTCGTGACGATCCGGGTGAGCGCCGCCGCTTCCGGCGCCTGCGAGGTCGGCGACGAACAGCGTAGCGGTCTCGTGGCCGCGTCACCGCCCGCGCCGGCCCCGGTAGCCTGACCTGGTGTCCACACGTCTCTATCGCCGGGTAGCTCTGATCACGCTCGGTTGTTCCCGGAACGAGGTGGATTCGGAGGAGCTGGCCGCTCGGCTCGGCGCGGACGGGTGGGAGCTCGTCTCCGACGCCGCCGACGCCGACGCCGTGCTCGTCAACACCTGCGGATTCGTCGACGCGGCGAAGAAGGACTCCATCGACGCCCTGCTGGCGGCGGACGACCTGCGGGCCGGTGGCGGTCCGTCCGGTCCCGCGGACGGCGCCGGCCCGGGTCCGCGCGCGGTGGTGGTCGTGGGCTGCCTGGCCGAGCGGTACGGAACCGAGCTCGCCGAGAGTCTGCCCGAGGCGGACGCGGTCCTCGGATTCGATGCCTATCCGAACATCGCCACGCACCTCGCGGCCGTGCTGGCCGGTACCCCGGTGCCCGCGCACTCCCCGCGTGACCGGCGGACGATGCTGCCGATCACCCCGGTGGACCGGGCCGCGCCCGCTCTCCCGCCGGGCGCGGTGCCCGCCGGAGCCGTTCCGCTGCGCCGGCGGTTGACGACCGGGCCGGTCGCCGTCCTGAAGATCTCCAGCGGGTGTGACCGGCGCTGCGCCTTCTGCGCGATCCCGTCGTTCCGCGGCTCCCACGTCTCGCGGTCGCCCGATGACGTGCTCGCCGAGGCCGAATGGCTGGCCGGTCAGGGTGCCCGCGAGCTGGTCCTGGTCAGCGAGAACTCCACCTCCTACGGCAAGGACCTCGGGGATCTGCGCGCGCTGGAGAAGCTGCTGCCGCAACTCGCGGCGGTGTCGGGCATCGTCCGGGTGCGCACGGTCTACCTGCAGCCCGCCGAGATGCGTCCGTCGCTGCTCGAGGTGCTGCTGACCACTCCGGGCCTCGCGCCCTATCTCGATCTGTCCTTCCAGCATGCGAGCCCGCCGGTGCTGCGCCGGATGCGCCGCTTCGGCGGCAGTGGGCATTTCCTCGACCTGCTCGCCCGCGCCCGCGCGCTGGCGCCCGACCTGGGGGCGCGATCCAACGTCATCGTCGGGTTCCCGGGGGAGACCCCCGAGGATGTCGACATCCTCACGGAGTTCCTCGAGGCCGCCGAGCTCGACGCCGTCGGCGTGTTCGGCTACTCCGACGAGGAGGGTACCGAGGCCGCCGGGCTGACGGGCAAGATCCCCGATGAGCTGATCGAGCGTCGGAGGGTACGCGTCACCGACCTCGTCGAGCAGCTGACCGCCGCCCGGGCGGACGCGCGGATCGGCTCCCGGGTACAGGTTCTGGTGGAGGAGGTCGCCGGTGGTCTGGCCACCGGCTGCGCCGCCCACCAGCAGGCGGAGGTCGACGGCGGCTGCGCCGTGCGCCTGTCCCCGGGCGGCGCGGCGGATGACGGGCCGGAGCGCCTCGGGGTGGGGGATC